>JBBUBG010000001.1:0-2940 GCA_038058345.1 Patescibacteria group bacterium
TCTGGAATTGTCCCTTCTGTATTAAAGTGGACATTTTTTAGTTGCATCCCATAACGAGCGGCAATATTGTCGACATCAATAATCAAACGCACGTTATCAACCTCGCTGGGTAGCATCTTTTTCAGTCGCGTTAGATCTTCTGCTGGAAATTTTTTATACGTTGAAAGCAGGCTCTCACGCACAGCCCGCAGCTCATTTGCGTTGGAAAGCGCGTCGTTAAAAGTCGCAGACTTTGCGGATAACGCTGAAATTTGGTCGAGGACAGTGCTCGTAAGTCCAAAAAACAGAGTGAAAGATAAAATTATTAAAAAAATTGGAAGCCAAAATCTCATTGGTTTGTTTGGGTAAGATTGTTGCGATATGACACTAGAGATGGGTCAATTTTTGCTTGCATTGAAAAAATAACATTTCCAAAAGTGCTTAGGTTTAGATCAGAAAAAACGAGTCCAGACATTTTGCCCGTTTCGGAGAATTTGTCAGACTGCAAGGCGATGGCTGCGTAGCTCGACGCCTCTCCTGAAACCTTTAGGTTGACCATCGTCTTATCGCTCCCTTGATTTATCGTAAATGATTTAAAGCGCACATTTCGCAAAGTGTTCGCATCAAAAAGAGCAAAAAGAGGGCGAAGCGTCGTGTGCTTATTTACCAAAGTAGAGGCGGCACGAAGTCGTTTTTCAGTACGAGTTAATTCCGTTAGAGTATTTGGATCAAAGGCTCCCCGAGCTTTTTCTAAGCTTGATTCCAAGGTTACTAAATTTTTCTCAAGATAATATTTATATAAATATGCCCCGCCGTGAGTAATCAAAGCGAGAGAAATAGTTACTATTCCAAGCACAAAAAGAAGTGAGACTGGCTCGCGAGTAGGCTCCATTCGCGTCGCCGCAAATGACCTTGGAATAAATGTTGCTGTTTTTGGAATTTCGTCGACCATTTTTATTTATTTAAACCTTAGTTTTCGATTTGGGAAAGCTCTTTTAAAACGAGCCCGACCGCAACAGCGAATTCTGGACCAGCTTGAGCAAGAACTGGTGCCAAAAACGCAGGTGCCTCTAATCGCGCAAATGGATTCCCGAGCTCCACTGGAACTTTAAATCTTTTCTCGACCCTCGGAAGAAGCCCGGTAAGTAATGCACCTCCGCCTATAAACACTCCCTTTTTTATCGTCCGATTAACCTTTTTTTCATATGTGGATAAAAGCTGACCGGCCTCAAAAAAAATGAAATCAAGGACTGGAGAATATGCAATTTCCGAGATCGCAGTAATCCCCTCATCTCTCTTGCTTGACTCCGCCGCGTCAAATGAGATATTTCGAGCCCTGGAAAGTGCGAGCGAGAGATCTTGTGATCCGCGCATTATCGTGTGAGACAATCGTGGAATTCCATAATCCACGATTGAGATCTTGGTAAGACCGGCACCGATGTCGACAACAACAACGGGCTCTAATTCATCACCAACGACTGATCGCGCCGCTGAAAAAATCTCGACTTCATATGAATCGGTCTGGATTTTCGCGGTTTTCAAAATAGAACCGAGCGTCCGCAAAATGCTATTTTGAATCGCAACAAGGACAACTTCAGCTTTTGGGACATCCTTTGTCCCAAGCTCGTCCTTCGGTTGTGGAATCAAAATCCAATCGAGAGTTATCTCATTTGGAGAAAGCGGGATATATTTTCGCGCTTCAAGGGCGATCATCGCCGGAAGATTTCGCTCGTCATGCATTGGTAAAGTAACATGCGTAACCAAAGTTGAACGGAGCGGCACCCCAACAGAAGCCCGCCTGGAAGTTACTCCAGCCTCACGAAAAAGATCTTCAAGCGCCTTGCCGATGGTTTCCGGCAATAAATTTGTAGCTCGACCAATTTCAAGATCTCCATATGGACCAAGATATAACTCGCCATACGTTTCTAAAACTGCTCGCCCAGCCTTTTTGCGCGCCTGAACTACCTTGATTGCACTCGCGCCGAAATCAAGACCAATTACACTTCCACCTTCGCTTTTAAAAAGAACAGAAAACGGATGGGCAAGCTTTTCAAGAAATGAGGACATGGGTCATAAGTATTCTCTATAAAGAATACCATTTATAATGACGGCATGAGTTTCTTATCCACACTTTTCTCGATTATTTTTCCTGACCACTGCGTACTGTGCAATAAAAAAGATTTTCTTTTATGCCAAACGTGTATTCTAAAATTAAAAGCCAAGCCAGAAAGAAGTGGAAATATTTTGTCCCTTTTTTCATATCGTGACCCGCTAGTGCGTCAGTTGATTTTGTCTTTTAAGTATCGAAATAACCCCAGGCTTGGAGAAATTCTCGGTTCGCTCCTTTCAGACAATTTTGGCGAAGCGATCTATGAAATGGCCCCACTGGAGGTATCTAATGAAAGAAAGCTATTAGTTGTTTCGATCCCGCAGAATAAGTCTAAAACAAATACCCGCGGATATAACCAATCCTCCCTTCTTGCGATGTCCTTAAGCAAAGCAATGCCTGATATATTTGAAGCAGGAGTATCTGTCCTTTATAAGGCCAAGGACACTCCGCGCCAAGCAACGATAAAGGACAGGGTCGCGCGATTCGAAAATATTTCGGAAGCTTTTGTTGTTCCTGAAAAAGAGATTGGAAAAGTTATCCACAGCCCAGATATTTTAGTTGTAGATGATGTATTCACAACGGGGGCAACCCTGCGCGAAGCAGAACGAGCACTTTATATTGCGGGGGCAAAGACCGTTCATCACATCGTCCTCGCGCATTAGTGCCTACGGAGTTGGCGCATAAAAAACTCGACTCTCAGCCAATAATTGGCTATAATCACAGAACTTAATGGAGGCGTGGCAGAGCGGCCGAATGCAGCACACTGCTAATGTGTTGAACTCGAAAGGGTTCCGGAGGTTCGAATCCTCCCGCCTCCGATGAAATGGACCCTAAAAAGTAGACACGAAAAC
>JBBUBG010000002.1:0-1448 GCA_038058345.1 Patescibacteria group bacterium
TATAAGGACCTAATTTACTTCAGGGCCTCTTTGGTGTAGTGATTAGAAGCTGACCAAAGCATCCAGGAGTCTAGCCCGGCATCATAAGTGGCATTAATCTGCGCTCTAACAAGCTCTGGAGTATAAATAGCTCCAAGATCAAAATCTTGAAGCCATGGCCGAATTTTTGAAGGAGTATTAGACGCAGCGAGAGTGCGATCGCGCGCACGATCAAGGGCATATTTTACAACTTCATAAGGCTTCTCTTCTGGGCGCGCAAACCCCATAAAATTCGGAGGGTAATGAGACGGATAAACCATTGGCGCAACGTAATCAAAATATGGAAGTGCATTTTCCAACACTTGTCCTATCCCAAGATCATCATAATTAGAAGTAGTCATACCAAAAAGATCGGCGGAAAGTACCGGACCTTTTCCCGCAAAATAAGATGCTAGAAATGCGAAAAACTGACGTAGCTGTTCCCCCTTTGAAAAAACATCTTGTTTATAAAATCGATAACTAATGTCATTCATATTTCCATCAGACGGGAAGCGAATATAGTCAAAATTTAGCTCGTCAAAACCTACCCCGTAGGCTATGTGTCCAACTGAAGCGAGATACTCCCATACTTCTTTTGACCCAGCATCGAGCCATGAGATGCCTTTGCGATCTTTCCAGACAGCTCCATCGCTCTCACGAAGGACAGCTAAGTCTGGCCTTTTATCACTCATGTACACATCCTGAAAAGCACTAATGCGCGCGATCACATAAATATTTTTTTTATGCAATTCATCAATGAATTCTTTTATATCACTGATCCTCTTTTCTGGCGACCCAAACTCTTTTATTTTTGGGTCATCCACTTCAAAAGAAATTCTGCCAGTATAATCTTTAACATCAATGACGATAGAATTGAGCTCCGTATCATCAACTAATTTTACCAAGGCTAAGCGAAGATCTTTCCTTCCAGCAACCCAACTAGTCATGTAAATAGCTTTAACATCTTGAGGAACGGGTAAGTGTGTAACCACAAGTTTTGGGATAACATCTTTAGTGCTTGTTGCTAATGATTGAGCGACTTGTGCTTCGTATTCAATAGTTGGACTTCTAAAGCCAAATGAATAAAAAGCACCGCCAATGGCGAATGGTACAATGAAAGCGAAAACTGCATACCTTTTCTCGAATTTTCTAACACCGGATGATAATTGCTCTGTCGACATGAGCAATTATTTTTTTTCCTGAAAAAGGACGGCTGAAACGAGAAGTATCACTAATCCAGAAAGTGAAACTAGTCCACTTTTAAATCCGCGAGAGACGCCCAAAAATGGCGACAAAAAAACAACCAATGAAAGAAATATTATTACTCCTTGTTGCCACTTTTTTTGTATCATTTGATTAGTATATATGAAATTAATGACTAGTAATAGTGGGCCCACCCCAGCCATGACAAAAAAGGGAGTCCCGCAGGA
>JBBUBG010000003.1:0-2291 GCA_038058345.1 Patescibacteria group bacterium
ATTATAAATTTGAATTTGACGGGATAAGCAAAGGCTTATCCCCGGCCCCGAAGGGGAAGTAGACTGGGTTGGATTTACTTGAGTATTGAGAGTCAATCTGATAGGGTTTTGACAGACGTTCTTCTATGTAGTGTTCAAAAAAAGGAGAGTGAGAATTGTACGCTCTGGGAGTGGACGAAAGTTTCGCTGAGAAGGGTGCGCACATCGAGCATGTGGGCGATTTTGCCACATTGCCCAAATCAAGCGAATGGCGACATACGTTGATTGCGCTTTGGTTGCCAACGCAACCATATCCGGCAAACTTGTATGCGCTCGCTGGAACGGAGTTCAGTGTTGTATCTGCGAGGACAATCTTTGGGCTTCTTGCGATTTTTCGTCGTAAGGAGCTTTCTTCTACGCAGATCATTGTGCGATCAGTGTCGGAGTGTGGATCTAGCGACTGCTCTCCCTCGCGTCCTTCTATGGCCAGATATGTTCTGGAGTACTCTGCTCCAGGAAATCCTGGAATTGGGATCTTGGGTCAGATCCTCAAGGGAGTGACGTCAAGTCACTTCCATTCAGAGCAACTGGAATACTATTTTCCAGTGCATAATGAGGCGGTCCTCACTTTGGGGCGGGATCAGACTTTTGATTACCCAAGGGAGTCAGTCATGAAAGTGGGGGAAATTCACAGAATCCCGCTTTGCGTGGCTCACGAACTTCGATCGGCGAGGATATTCAAGCAAATCCTCGTCTGCGTTGGTCATCCGCATGGATTGACCAAGCTTGATCATCACTATGTTCAGTCTCACTCTCACGAGATTGAGGCAATGGCGTAGAAGGAAGGGGCCCATCTGGTTATATCAGACGGGCCCTAAATTTTTAATAGGACTTACGCAATCGGCGCATAACTTTGTCAAAAGCTACGTTTATTCCTCACTGTACTAGTCGTACAGCTCGTCATAAGCCTCACTTTTTCCTCGTTCTGCATCCGATTGCGTAAGTCCTAGGTATTAGGTTCCCTCTAATTGGTAGGGGATAACACCTTTTCTAGAATTCTTTTTAATCTAATAAAGTCAGTTTGCGCAAATAGTTCAACTTCTGCTGGGAGATTCTTCGCAAAGAGGGTTTCTAGCGTTTCTCCGGTAAGTTTTTTTAGATCGCGGGAGACATAATCTAGCGTAGTCGCTCTCAATATTTTTTCATCAGTTGTTTCCGCTTGAGTGCTAGTTACAACAAGACCAATTAGCTTGCCGTCGGTCTGATCTACTACTCCGCCACCAGATGATCCACCTTGTGAAATTATATTTCCTCCAACAGAGAAAATATCGATTTCACTAGAGTTCTCATCATGAAAAAAGTAGGTATTTTTAATTGTTGCGACGCTAGTCACTGCGTATAAATCCTTTGCCGTCGCTATTCCACCTAGCAATTCGGACGGATATCCTCCGAGGACAACTGGTTGATTGAGAATAGCTTTCTTGAAGTTTGTTTTTGGTGAAAGATAGTCAAAAAAAGAGGGGAGTGTCGAATTTATGCCAGTTGGTTCCGTAATGAGGAGGAGCGCCCAGTCGTGTTCGCCCGTCCCGAGACTCACAGATTCGCGTAGCGCACCCGCGTTCGCTTCGATCCATTCTCCTGGAATATACAGGAGTCTTGCTTTGTAGGCACTTTTTGCAGGACTACCAGTCCTGATATCACAAGAAAGAAAATCTGGAGAACCGTAATCTTTTAGGAGAAAATATTGAGCAACATGAGCATTCGTGAGGATTACGCCATGAGGGTCGATGATAACTCCAGACGCTGTAATTGGCTTGATAAAACCACCGGACTATGTTGTGCAAAAAATATTAACTAATGCCTTACGTAGGGATTGATTTATGATTTCGCTTGCGATCAGGGTTATCGCGGGTGTTGGTGTTTCCATTACAGCAACGTCTGAAACTTTTGGCGGGGTAGGGGATATTGTGGGAATTTTGACGATTTGTTTTGTTTTAGGGGGAGTGTTTATTGTGCTTGTGGCAACTGTGATTTTATTCTTGAGTTCGGAAGGAGATTCTTTGATCGGTTGTTCTTCTGGTGATATATTTTGGATTTCAGTTTCAAGCGCAGAAGGAATAGGAGTAATAATTCCCCAAACAATGATAATTAAACTAAAAAAGATTCCCAAAAGAAGCTTTCGAAAAATGCTCATTATCTAATGATAGGCCTACTTGTGGTGCGTGTCTAATCAGTGCCCTAATCTTAGAGAGAACATTAGACCTCTTTCAAAAGTCCTATAACTCATAATTATGGAGTGAAGCGATTAAGTT
>JBBUBG010000004.1:0-1006 GCA_038058345.1 Patescibacteria group bacterium
TCACAGTATCTCGGCGCCGTGAGTAATCGAATGGGACCTCGTCTGCTTTGCTATATTTAGAAATGTCGAGATTTCTATCTTTGAGTATCGCGTTATTTAATGGATTTTTTCGGACAGTTTGATGGTAACTGCTTAGATATGCGAAAAATAATACAGCATCAGATTCTGTTCCTGTCGCGTCTACATATTTTACTAGCTCAATTCTATCTTCGGTAAGTGTTCCTGTTTTGTCTGTGCAGAGAATATCCATTCCTCCAAGATTTTGAATGGAGGAAAGCTTTTTTACAATTACTCCCTGTTTTGCCATGCGGAGTGAGCCTTTGGAAAGATTTACCGTGATGATGACCGGAAGTAATTCTGGAGTTAATCCAACGGCAAGTGCTGCCGCAAAAAGGAATGATTCTAATAAAGATCTTCCGCTGGTTGTGTTTATTATGAAAACTACGATGACAAGGGTGATAATTACCCACATCGTCATTTTGCTAAAATCTCGAATTCCGCGATCGAAGTCAGTTGATGCAGTTGCGGATGCTAACGATTTTGTGATTGTTCCGTATTTGGTGGATTTTCCCGTTTTTTGAACTTTAAGATAAGCTTCTCCTGTCACAACACTGCTTCCCATCATCGCTTCTCCGTCATCTAGAATTTCACGCGGATACGATTCACCGGTTAGGGCCGACTCATTCAAAAAGAAATCTTTTGCGTGGGATATCGTTCCATCTGCAGGCACGAGATCTCCAGGGGAAAGGAATACGACATCTCCAGGAACAATAAGCTCTCGCGGTATAAGTTGCGTTTTTCGACCTCTAATAACTAGAGAATTTATTCGAACCTTTTCCTTAAGGAGCCTTGCCGCTTGATCCGACTTGTATGAATTAAAAACGTCGAGTGAAATACTCACCAGGATTATAGATAAAATCAATAGTGCCTCCACTACATTTCTGAAAAAAATTGAAATTATAGTTACGACAATGAGGATTAGGATAAGTGGATTTTTCAGTTTTTC
>JBBUBG010000005.1:0-1033 GCA_038058345.1 Patescibacteria group bacterium
ACCATATAAAAAATGACAAACAACCTGTTTGTCATTTTTTATATGGTGCGGAATAAGCAGGCAAACTGTTTTGCCTGCGTGGAGAATCGAAGACCGCAGCGATGTTTTGCGACCACGCAAAACCGCGAGGGGCGGCCTGAAAGTTTGTCGAGCGACGGCAAGACAAAACTTGTAGGAGATTCTCCTATTCCGCATCGAATGGTGTATTATAGAAAAATATCCCCCCTACTGACGGAGGAAATAGGGATATAAATTTTGATAAACAAATGGAAGTATCCCCATTAAGAGAACGGGGACCGTCACGATTATTCCCAAGATTCTGTGTTTTGGTATTTTCGAGGAACAGGGCTTTTGAGTAGACAGCCGATATGAGTAAAGGTGCTTCTAGTGTGCACGCGTTAGGAGTGTGAAATATTATACCACGGAATTTACTAAACAATCGTGACTGTCCCAGTTGTCTTCCCCGTTGTCTTTCCCATTGTGCCATTGTGCAGAGCAAGAGGGTGCCTTGCGTGTGGGCGGTATTGCTATAGAATACTGCGAGTTATTATCTAACCTGTAAAAAAATGACTATCGTACCTCCATCGCGCATGACAAAAACACAGCTGGTCGAAGAGTTGCGGAAGCTTCAGGAGCGTGGCCCAGAGCTTGTTACGATGACAAAAGAAGTGGAAAGTGCGGACAGTAGGACGTTGTTTGGTAGGGCGGAACGTGATTTTACGAAACAGGCATTAGTGCGTTCGTTCGGGGCGGTTCGGTCAGCCGTTGGGGAAGAGCTGGAGAAATTACTTGAGCAGTCGCTCGGAGAGGCGGCAGTTTTGGAAGAGCTAAAGAATACCATCGTCCTTTCGCGGAAAGAGCTTGAACTTACGGCAGGTAAAGAGGTTGCCGTGCGAGCGATTACTGAACTGGTGCAGGAATATGGAGAGAAGAAAAAGCAACTGGATATCGAGGTGGTAGCTGAAATCGCGGCTTACAAAGAAGGTCGACGGAGCCGAGAAGAGCTTGCGAAGCGAGAACAGGAAGAATATGA
>JBBUBG010000005.1:1043-10377 GCA_038058345.1 Patescibacteria group bacterium
ATGACTATGGATTGAAGCGCGATCGTGCTCGCGACCAAGAGGAATGGAAAAGTGTCGCAGAGAGACGCGAGCTCGCACTTCTCGAACGCGAGGAGATGTGGAAAGGAAAAGAGGTGCGGTTTGCGGAACTTCTGAAGAGTGAAGAGCGAGCTCCGAAGGAGATCGAACGTGCCGTACAAGAATGTGAGACAGAAGTTACGGAGCGATTGGCCGTGGAGCATGGGCAGACACTTCTTGCTGTCCAGAAAGAGTGGGGAGCAGAAAAGGCGCTTCTTGAGTTGCGTCTTGCGAATCTTGTTGATCAACTCAAAAAACAATCTGGAGACGTGGTCGCGATGCGAACCGAATTGGATCGTGCAACAGCCAAAGCGCAAGAGCTTGCTCTTGCTGTCATTGCCGGAGGGAAGCAGGCGAATCTGGGGCCGATAGTTCCTGTTGAGTCGGGGAAGTAGTCGGCATGTGCGGGCTCGTTTTGTGTTGAAGAGGACTTCCCCTCGACATAATAGCGAGACCTGACTCTCCGTTTCTGTGGGAGTATTGTCACTTTGGAAATACCCCTTAACTTGATACAATACAGACGTTAGAAAAGCACAGAAATGAAAGAATATAAGCTCCGAGAAATGAGGGAAGATGAGAGTTTTGACCCAAGTAGCCTCTGCGAAGAGGTAGCTTTTACGCAGGCGGCTTTTTATGGGGATTGGCAAAGGAATTTAGGGAGAATTGTGCGAAGATTTTTGGTGTATAAAAATGATGAAATTGTTTCGTATTTTCAAATAGTTAAATTTTCCCTTTTTTTTGGTAAGAGTTACTTGTACGTGCCATATGGGCCGGTGACCAAAGACTCATCGAAAGATTTTTTTGAAAATTTAAAACTCGAATTAGAATTGATCGCTAAAGTTGAAAAAGCAGTTTTTGTTAGACTTGATTTTACTCCGTTTGTTTCAGGGGATGTGCTTACCAAATTTTTTTACAAAGCTCCGCTCTATACCTACCAATCGGCTAATTTTCAGCCACGGGTGGAATGGTTTTTGGGACTAAAAAAGACGGAAAACGAATTGCTTTTAGGCATGCATGAAAAAACTCGCTATTCAATCAGGCTTGCAGAAAAGAAGGGGATCGCAGTTGAGATCGTGACTAACAATTTCGAGAAATATTTTGAGATTTTTTATAAATTAATGGAAAGAACTGCAGAGAGAAATAGTTTTGGCCTTCATCAAAAAAAATATTACAAGACAATTTTTGAGAATCTTTCAAGGACGAGTTCGTATTTATCCGTAGCTAGATATGGCGAGAAAATTTTGGCGATTGATCTTGTTATTGTTTTTGGGAAAACTGCTAATTATGTTTTTGGGTGCTCAAGCAATGAAGAAAGGAATCGCATGCCAGCGTACTTAGCGCAATGGGAAGCGATCTGTTATGCGAAAGAGCTCAATTGCGACTATTATAATTTTGGTGGGATATCGGCCGAAAATAATATTTATAAGGGCTGGGAGGGGCTAACAATTTTCAAGAAGAAATTTGGAGGGAAAGAGGTTAGACATTCTGATTTTTTTGATGTTGTCGTAAACCCATTTTTATACCATCTTTATAATTTAAGGAAGCGCCTTAAAAAAATGGGTTTATGAAAAAATTAATTCCAGAAAGATTAGTGTTAATTTATCATTACTTTGTAGCACTTTTCGCGACCTTCTATTACGGTTTTCCATCACAAAAAATGATTGTCATTGGAGTAACGGGTACAAAAGGGAAAACCTCAACGGTTAATTTTATTTGGGCGTGTCTTTCCGCTGGGGGGTATAAAACTGGAATCATAAGCACTGCGAACATAAGAATCGGAGAGATGGAGTTATTGAATCAATTTCATATGACGATGCCTGGGCGTTTTGTAATACAGAAGCTAATGGCTCAAATGGTAAAAGAGGGATGTAAATTCTGCGTCATCGAAACCAGCTCAGAGGGGATTAAGCAACATCGAAATGTTGGTGTATATTACGACATCGCTGTCTTTACAAATTTATCTCCCGAGCACCTTCCTTCTCATGGTGGAAGTTTTGATAAATATAAGGAAGCAAAGGCAAAAATGTTTTCTGTCGTTTCAAAACACAAAAAAGTGATAGATGGAAAACAGATCGAGAAAATAATAATCGCAAATAATGATAGTGAACACGCCCAATATTATTTACAATTTAAAGCTGACAAAAAAATAACTTTTGCATTAAAAAATGATGCAGATTATGTTGCAGAAAAAGTCGAAGAAACAGACGAAGGAGTAAGTTTTGAATTAAAGAACGAGCCTTTCAAAATTGGAATCATGGGTAAATTTAATGTTTATAATGCCCTGCCTGCGATAATCATTTCTCGCTTATTTGGGGTCAGCGGTTCTCTAATAAAAAAAGGTTTGTGGGAGCTGAAAGTAATTCCAGGGAGGATGGAGAAAATTGAGGAAGGGCAAAATTTTACAGTGATTGTTGATTATGCACATGAAAAGCAAAGCATGACTAATGTTCTGGAAACGGCAAACAATATGAGAAAAAACGGGAGTAAAATTATTATTTTACTTGGCGCCGAAGGTGGAGGACGAGATAAAAGCAAAAGACCAATTATGGGAGAGCTCGCTGCAAAAATGGCGGATTTTGTAGTCGTCAGTAATGTTGATCCATACGAAGATGATCCAAGGCAGATTTTGGAAGATATTGCTACCTCTGCGGAGAAATTTGGGAAGATTAGAGATAACAACTTATTTATTCTCGAAGACCGAAGATCGGGGATCAGAAAGGCTTTGTCGTTAGCAGAATCAGAGGATATCATCTTAATTACAGGGAAGGGTGCAGAGCAGTCAATCCAAATTGGGGGAAAGATTTTACCTTGGGATGATAGGATTGTAGCCAGGGAAGAATTAAGGGTGCTTTGCCGGAGGTCAATTAAAAATTAGCTGAATGAATAATCAAATGAATACAGAACAAACTTACGGAATTAAGGGAATGCACTGCGCATCATGCGCTTCGATCATCGAGAGAGCAATTAAAAAAATTGATGGCGTTGAAAATGTTTCTGTCAACAATGGTACGGAAAAAGCCAAGATTTCTTTTGATTCTTCAAAAACCAATCCAGATGAATTTAATAAAAAATTAGAGCCGTTGGGCTATTCTTTTTTAGTTGAGACCTCTGCTCTTACGGCTCATGACATGGGAATGTCGGAAGATGAACATGCTGGACATCTCGGACTTAGTCAATCAAAAAAAGATAAGCTTGCAGAAATTAAGGAGATGAAGACGATGCTTATTTCTGCGATCCCACTCGCCGTGATAGCGAGTTTTGTTATGGTCTGGGAGATCTTTTCACAATTTAAAATTGTCTCCGAGATGTCTTTGGTTTGGAGTGAATTTTTCCACTATCTTTTGCCTATTATGGCCACTTATGTTTTGTTCGTGGTTGGGAAGCCGTACCTTATGGGATTCTATCGATTCCTTCGTTTTGGTAAGGCGAATATGGATACCTTAATTGGACTCGGAACCTCGGTTGCTTTTACTTATAGCTTTATCGTCAGTGCATTTGAAGAAACTTTACTTAAATCGTTTCCAAATGTATCGAATACATATTATGACGTGACGATAGTGGTTATTACCTTTATTGCTCTCGGAAAATATCTTGAAGCGAGATCGAAAATTAAAACTGGCGATGCAATTGAGAAGCTTCTTAATCTCCAAGCAAAAACGGCTCTGGTTATTCGCGATGGAAAAGAGGTTGAAATTTCAGTTAATGATGTGAAGCATGGCGATAGAATAATTGTAAAGCCGGGAGCGAAAATTCCAGTTGATGGAACAATTTTCGACGGTTCTTCTTTTGTAGACGAGTCGATGGTTACGGGAGAGCCAATGCCGGCAAAAAAGAAAATCGGGGACAGTGTTATAGCGGGAACATTAAATACAAGTGGATCATTTAAATTCACAGCGACGAAGGTTGGATCAGAGACATTACTTGCGCAGATAATTAAAATGGTAGAGGAGGCTCAAGGAAGCAAAGCTCCTATTCAGGCGCTAGCTGATAAAATTTCATCCGTGTTCGTTCCAGTCGTTCTCGTGCTTGCGTTTTTTGCTCTTGGGGCTTGGCTTGTACTCGGAACTGGATCTCTTGGATTTGCACAGGCGCTATCATTCGGACTTGTTTCTTTTGTCGGTATTCTGGTCATTGCTTGCCCTTGCGCTTTGGGTCTTGCTACTCCTACCGCGATTATTGTCGGTGTCGGTAAGGGTGCAGGCGAGGGGATTTTAATTAAAGATGCAGCGACGCTTGAGAAGCTTCATAAAGTAGACACTGTCGTTGTGGACAAAACAGGAACAATAACAGTTGGGAAACCTACACTAGTTGATATTGTCGACCCTTCTTTATTTGGAGAAGATAAATTGGTGTCAGTTTTGGCATCACTCGAAGAAAAATCAGAACATCCAATAGCTCATGCGATTGTGAATTATGCGAAAGAGAAAAATATTTCTACGGAGACCACTTCTAATTTTGAGAGTATTCAGGGCAAGGGGATTAAAGGCTTGATTGGTAAAACAGAATATTTTGCTGGGAATGTGATGCTGGTTGAAGGTCTCGGTGTTTCGTTTGATTCATCTAAAATCGAACAATATACTGCGCAAGGAAAAACACCCGTAATTCTTGCAACAAAAGAAAAAGTTTTAGGCTTCGTGATGGTTGCAGACGAAATAAAACCTGAATCAAAAAAAGCGATCGCCGATCTGCACAAGCTTGGAATTAAAGTGGTGATGCTTACAGGAGATGATGAAAGAGCGGCAAAGCACATGGCCTCGCTTGTGGGGATTGATGATGTCGTGGCCCATGTTTTACCGCATGACAAATTGGCAAAAATAAAAAAGTTACAAGCGGAAGGATATATCGTTGCTATGGCTGGCGATGGGGTAAATGATGCGCCGGCGTTAGCGCAAGCTGATGTTGGAATCGCCATGGGTACCGGAACAGATGTCGCAATCGAATCAGCCGGGATTACGCTTCTTGGCGGAGATATATCAAAATTAGTTAAGGCAATAAAACTATCAAAATTGACCATGCGAGGAATCAAGCAGAATCTTTTTTGGGCGTTTATCTACAATATCGTGGGTATCCCTCTTGCTGGAGGGCTGTTTTATCCGTTTTTTGGCTGGCTCCTTTCTCCCGTTTTTGCAGGATTTGCGATGGCGATGTCGAGTGTGTCTGTGGTCTCGAACTCACTTCGAATTAAAAGTAAAAAATTGTAATTATGAATAAATATACATTCCATATTTCTGGCACTCATTGCGCCTCGTGCAAAATATTGATTGAAGATATTTTGAGTGAACAAAGTTTTATAAAAAAAGCTCACGTGGATCTAAAAAGTGAAATTGTTGAAATTGAAACCGACAGTGATCTTTCCGTTGATGAGATTGTCCGAATTTTAACAAGCAAGGTCGTAAAGAATGGTTACTCTTTTTCCGCAGAGAAGGCCGTGAAAATAAAAGATGATGTTAACGTTATTTGGAAAGCTGTGCCAATCGGACTTGCACTTTTGTCACTCTTTTTCCTATTGCAAAAATCAGGCATTTTGAACCTAGGAATTGGAGGTAATGCGACACCAATCACTGGCCTCATCATTGGCCTAATTGCTTCTGTCTCAAGCTGTCTTGCCATTGTCGGCGGACTAGTCCTTTCGCTCTCGGCGAAAATATCACAGGACAATGTGAGTGATACTAAAACTTTCGTGCTTTTTCACATCGGGAGACTCGTTAGCTTCGCGATTCTGGGTGGAATTCTTGGCTCTGCCGGAATTGCTTTTGGTGTTAATTTTACCGTTACTTCGATATTGGGGATTGTTGCCTCTCTTGTGATGCTTATCCTGGGCTTAAATTTAATGGGTATATTTGCTAAAAATAAAGTCACACTTCACTCGGGCCTTTTTGATTTTTTTAGAAAAATAGAACATAAAACTCTCACCCCTCTTGTTGTGGGTTTTGGTACGTTTTTTCTGCCATGTGGTTTTACACAATCAATGCAAGTTTCGGCTTTAGGAAGTGGTTCGTTTATGTCAGGACTTCTCCTTATGCTTTTCTTTGCCCTTGGAACTTTGCCGATGCTGATGCTTCTTTCTTTTGGGGCATCATCATTTGCTCATTCAAAACAGGCACCCTTGTTCTTTAAATCGGCCGGAGTTGTTGTTATTGGGTTTGGTACATTTTCCCTTCTCGCCGGTCTTACCTCTCTTGGTGTCATTGATCCATTATTTAATATCTAATGAATAGGACTGCTTCAGTTATCATTATAGGAGCTATTGTTATTGCCATGAGCATAATTTATTCGGGCGATTCTATGTCAGAAATAGGTGGCAATGTTCAAAATGTTGAGATTAGAGATGGAATTCAGTTTATTACAATAAATGCAAAGGGTGGATATTCTCCAAGGATCTCTTTCGCAAAGGCCGGCATTCCCACAAAACTAATTGTGAAGACTAATAGTACATATGATTGTTCCGCCGCACTTGTCGTACGCTCGGTTGGTTTTCAGAAAATTTTAAAGAATACAGCGGAAGAGATTATTGATATTGGAATTCCAAAAGCAGGTGAGCCACTCCGTGGTGTTTGCGGGATGGGGATGTATGGCTTCCAAGTTAAATTTGACTAAGGTAGAATAGAAACATGACACAATTTCAAAAAATATCATTGTTTTTTCTTCGCGTATCTTTAGGTTGGATGTTTTTTTATGCAGGAATTACTAAGGTGCTCGATCCAAATTGGTCGGCGGCTGGATACTTGCGAGGGGCTAAAACGTTCGTTGGTTTTTATCAATGGTTACTTACTCCGGCCATCTTACCGACTTTGAATTTTATAAATGAATGGGGACTCACTCTCCTCGGCGTATCTCTTATTTTTGGAGTTGCGGTTCGCTTGAGTTCGATTCTGGGAGCTATCTTAATGCTGATGTACTACTTTCCGATACTGCAATTTCCATATCCTAATCCGTATGCTTACATTGTAGATGAACATATTATCTATGTTGCGGCATTGCTTTTCTTGGCAGCAATAAGAGCTGGACGCGTTTGGGGTCTCGAAAATTGGTGTTCTAGTTTGCCAATTTGCAGTAAGTTTCCAGCGCTACGAAAAATGCTGGGCTAGCCCCGATGTCTACTCAATTTCAAAGAAAAATTGAGGATTTTGAGTGCGAAAATTGCGGTTTTTTTGTGGCTGGAAATGGATACACCAATCATTGCCCGAAATGTTTATACTCAAAACATCTGGATGATTTTCCGGGAGATCGAGCTAATTTTTGTGGTGGAATGATGAAGCCAATTTCTTATCTCGCTTCGGGTGACGAATCTGTTCTTCACCGCTGTGAAATATGTGGCCACGAGAAATGGAATAAACTTTTGGGAGAAGACGATCGTGATATACTAATCTCATTATGAACGGATACCTGAAGGATTTTATATATGGTGCCAATGATGGGATTATTACCACATTTGCCGTAGTGGCGGTGGTCGCTGGAAGTGGGCTCGATGCCAAAATCGTCTTAATTGCAGGTTTTGGAAATCTTCTTGCTGATGGATTTTCAATGGCCGCCTCCAACTATCTTGGGACGAAATCCGAGCATGAAGCTAATTGTCCGCTTGAGTCGAGTTGTGCTCAAGAAAAAGTAGCGGGACCGATAATTGCAGCAGTTGTGATCTTTTCATCATTTGTATTTATTGGCGCAATGCCATTGGTGCCGTATATTATTGGCTTCAAGGGAAGTCCGGCTTTTAACGCATCAATTTTTGCTACCATCGCTTCACTTTTTATTGTCGGGGCAAGTCGTTCAAAATTTACCCATCGAGGTATTTTTGTATCTGGGTTTGAAATGCTTATAGTTGGAGGCGTTGCCGCCGTCCTTGCCTATTACGTTGGTTATTATACTCAAATGCTGATGGGGTAGTCTAAATGGGTTTTCTTCGCTATGATGTCCCATAAGCCCTTGTAGTTCAACGGATAGAACTGCCCCGTCCTAAGGGGTCAATGTGTGTTCGACTCACGCCAGGGGCATCAATAGAGAATAGGGTGGCGCGCTGCTTTTTGCGACGAATTATTGACTTTCAAATTATAAACCCTATACTGTATGGTATATGGTAAAACAAAAACTACATAAGCACGGCGAGCAAAATACAAAGGCACAAAAAGTCATCAATATGGCAGTTGGGAGCATCAGTAAAATTCCCAATATGGTTGAGGGAAAGCGGTACTGCCCCGAGATTATCCAGCAAATTGACAGCGTGATCGGCTTACTAAAAAGTGCGCGGACGGAACTACTTCGCGGACACCTAGACTCCTGCCTTTCGGAGCAACTTAAAAAAGACAAGGAGGGGGCAGTTAAAGAACTATTAAAAATCTACAACCTATGATTAAGGAAAAATTAGAAAAGTTTATAGATCACATTAAATTAGGACAAATGCGCGCATTGGTAATATTATTCGGTCTAATTTTCGTAGGTATTGCCACAATTGCTTCCGCTTTTTATTTAGTAAGTAAAAATGATCCAACAAAAATATCGGACGGTGAATCTGTTAATCAAAATCCAGGCGAAACGGATTCTATCGTCGCCATAGTCGGATCAGAGGATTCTTCTATTATTGGGAATACCAAGTCAAACAATTCATGGTCTGGAGAGATTATTTCTCTAAATAATCTACAGGTGCAACCAGACCGCGAGGGTACCATTTCACAGTGGTATGTTCGAATTGGGGAGAGCGTATTTGCTGGACAGGTTATTGGTAGACTCTCTCGCCCGCCACAGACACCGGAGATGGTCAGCATGCTTTCAGAAAAATCCCAAATGGCGTCAGAGTCTCGAACGACGTTTGAAGCTTTACGTACGTACACCGAAAAACGTATTATTCAGTTAAAACAACTTCGTTCGGATACCGAAAAATCAAACAGGCAAAAGATTGATTTGCTCGGAACAGACTTCGGAGTTAGTGATGGATTACTGTCATCTATCGCATCAAAAAAGAAAATGGCCCAGGTAGTTCTTCGTGGTTCAATTACGACTAGTTTCCCAATGATATACGGCCGAATTAATGTACCACCCGCATCGCCAATTATTAATCTGCAGATCAAGCCTATGTTTGGAGCTCAAGACCCGAGTCTACAAAACATTTTCACAAGCATTGTTTTTGGTGCTTTGGCAGATTTAAAAGATCCAACTATTACGTCTGAACAGTCGGGTATTACTTATTTTGACAGTGCTATTAAACTTGCTAACGCATCTATTACTGATGGAGAATCTCTGGCAGACGCAGATTTGTCATCACTGAAAAAAATGCTGATATCAG
>JBBUBG010000006.1:0-3921 GCA_038058345.1 Patescibacteria group bacterium
TGAGGAATAAGCCCTATCCTACTTTTTTCCTTAAGGTAGTGCTTGAATTCTGTGCGTTTTCTTTTAAGGAAATCAAGAGCTTGCTCGGCGCGTTCATCTGGTAGTACTGTAAAAAAAATCTTTATTGCTTTTCCGTGAGTGGCGGCCTTTGTGCGCGTAATTGTAATCATCGATTGTCCAGATGACTCGTGCAAAATAAAGTCGGAGGCGAGCCTCGTAATTATTGATTCCAGTTTTTCGTCTTTATGTGGGCGGATTTCAGCCATGGCTATTTCATTACAAGATCAAAAAATTCAAGAACATCACCAGCTTCTATCGAAAGCTTGGAGTCAATCATTGTTCCAAACTGTTTCCCAACTGGAACCTCCTTTGCGTTTTGTTTTAGGTGTTGAAGCTCGAGTACTTTTCCTCGTGCAATTTCAAAATTATTACGCATTACTCGCACCTGTTTTCCAGGGTTGGCAACTCCTTCCGTAACCTGCCCTCCGATAATCTGCTTATCTTTTGTCCTTGAGAAAACCTTCAATATTTTTGCTTTACCCAACAGCTCCTCTGTCGCTATTCTTGGTCTGCGCTTTTCAATTTCGGCTTCAAGCCATTCTGTGGCTTTGTAAATAATATCAAATGAATGAATTGGAATAGAAAGCTTGAGGGAAAGTTCGTTTGCGGCCCTGTCAGGAGATGCATTAAAGCCAATTATGAGGGGGTCAGGGGAGCCTCCAGCGAGCTTCAAATCATTTTCTGTAATATTTCCTGTTCCACTGATGAGGTACTTAAAACCTACTTCTGGACTAGAGAGGGCTTCCATTTGTCGCTCAAGTGCTTCTAGGCTTCCAAAAACATCAGCTCGAATAATTGTTGGAATTAAAATAATTGACCCTTTTTCATTCTTCTTCACTTTATTTTTATCTCCAGAAAGCTCATTAATATTTTTAACATAATCTTCTGCTTCCTTCTTTTTTTCAAAAGTAATAAATCGACTTCCTACACTTGGAAGTCGAGAAAGTTGAGAAAGCGTGATTGGCGAAGATGGAGGAGCTTCGACGATCGGTTTCCCTGCGAAATTTTCTAGAATGCGAATAGGTGAGATTGCTCCATCAATGACGATAAAATTATTTCTTTTGACGGACCCATCTCGAACAAGAAGCAGTGCGGTTACTCCTCTTTTCATGTCGAGATGTGATTCGATCACGACTCCCTCGCCGGGTAAATCTTTATTTGCGGTAAGCTCCGACATTTCAGTTGAAAGCAAAACAACATCCAATAGTTCAGGGATCCCATCTCCTGTTTTTGCCGAAATTGGTAAACATGAAATTGTTCCTCCGTAACCCTCTGTGTAAATTTCAACTTCCGCCAAAGTTTGTTTGACTCGGTTTAGGTCTGCTCCTGGCTTGTCCATTTTGTTTGCCGCAACAATAAAAGGAAGGCCGGCTTCTTTGATTGATTTCAAAACTTCTTTCGTTTGTTCCTGAACTCCT
This sequence comes from Patescibacteria group bacterium, assembly GCA_038058345.1. Lineage (GTDB taxonomy): Bacteria > Patescibacteriota > Minisyncoccia > Phycocordibacterales > JBBUBG01 > JBBUBG01. The sequence continues at coordinate 1,479 of JBBUBG010000006.1, forward strand.
TCAACTGCAGAGATAACAAGAATTGCAATATCGGCGATTTTTGCGCCCCTGGATCGCATTGCAGAAAAAGCTCCGTGGCCCGGCGTATCGAGGAACGTTATTTTTTGTTTATTCCATTCTGCTTCGTATGCTCCGAGATGTTGAGTGATTCCTCCAGCTTCGCGCTCTGTGACATTAGTTTTTCGAATGTAATCAAGTAGGCTAGATTTTCCATGGTCAATATGACCCATTACAATAACAATAGGAGGGCGACTACTTATTTTAGTTGAGGATTCTTTTTTCATTATTATTTTACGAGTGCACCTACAACTGCCTGCGATTCTTCTGGAGAAAGAGCGATGGTCGATTTGCTGTCTTTAATAGATTTTGCAAATACACTAACTCGATCGCGAGAGTATAGTGCTGAAATCACAACACCGTCTCCATTTTCGTCCAAGAAAGCGCTTGAAAAACTTTGACCACCACCTTCAGAAAAAGCGTTGAATCGAATCGTCTCAACGCCTTGAATCGAACGTTTTATTCTTTTGTCCATTTGCGTCATCTTTTCTGACGATAGACGCTCGAACTCATGGAGGGCCTGAATATTTGAATGAGCATCCGAGAGACTACCCTCTAGACTATTTCCAATTTTGCCTCCAGTTAGTCTTTTTAGGCGCCATTCTGTGAAAATGTTCCAGCCGATAAGAGCAAGAATTAACACCAAAATGGCTGGATTTTCCAAGAAACTTTGCATCTAGATTTTTGACAGGCTTAGAAGAATTATACATTATGAAGACCAATATGCAAAGGGTTCAATTTGACTATGCCGCAGGGATGCCACCTAATCCTTCATCTATTCATCATGATGGGGTGGTAGAGCGCGCTTCCCTTGAGGAGGCAAGGGGAAGGGTGGCCGCCGTGCTCGGCAGCCACCCGGATGAAATTATTTTCACAAGCGGTGGAACTGAATCGAATAATCTTGCGATTCTGGGATCCCTTGAAAAAGGGGATCACGCGATCACAACTAGCATCGAACATCATTCTGTTATTGAGCCGTTTCGAGAGCTTGAGCGCCGGGGGGTTTCTGTTGATTTTGTTTCTCCGGATAAAAACGGGATTGTTGACCCGGGAAGAATCACTGACCATCTGCGACCTAATACAAAATTGATTTCAGTCATTTATGCAAATAACGAAATTGGAACAATTCAGTCAATAAGTGAAATTTCCAAAGCAATAAAGAAACAATCCATAAAATTAGGATTAAAAAAAGTTCCACTTTTCCATATTGATGCATGTCAGGCGCCTGGCGCTCTTCCTCTTTTGGTCGAACCGTTACACGTTGACCTGATGACTTTAAATGGACGCAAAATTTCTGGACCGACTGGCGTCGGAGTACTTTTTGTAAAAAGAGGAGTTAAATTAAGACCAATTATGTTTGGTGGCGGACAAGAGCGAGGCCTCCGACCGGGAACTGAAAATGTTGAGGGGGCGGCGGCTTTCGCCGCCGCCCTGGAGTCCATCGACCAAAAAAAGGAATCGGCTCTGCTAAAAATCCAAAAAATACATGACTACTTTATTAAACAGATTGAAGCCAATTTTCCTTTTGCTAAATTGAACGGAGACGAAGTCTCGCGATTGCCTGGGAATCTTAACATTTCTTTTATGGGACACGATGCTGAAATGTTACTCCTTCGGCTTGATGCCCACGGAATCAATGTCTCAACCGGAAGTGCTTGTGCCTCTGGTTCCTCTGATAGCTCCTACGTTCTGAAAGCAATTGGTTTATCTGATCTGGAGATTAAATCATCCCTCCGTTTTACCTTTGACGATACTTTAACAAAAAAAGATGTTGATAAAACCATATCTGAATTAAAAAAAGCAATCGCCCTTGACCAAAGTTAATCTTTAGATAAACTTATAGTATATGTCTAATATCATTGGGCTAAAGGATTTGCGCGAAAATACCGAAAAGTATATTTCCGCAGTTGGGAAAGGGAGATCATTCACTGTGGTGCGCAGGTCACGGCCGGTATTTAGGCTTCTTCCCGTAGACGAGAGTCAGGATGAAGGAGTGTGGGAGACTGTCCTTGACTTGACACGTGGCAAAAATGCGTCAATAACAGCAGGAGAACTTCTTCGAATGATAAAGAAATCTAATGTCAGACAAGGTAGAAAAGTTTCTTAAAAAACTAGATGCTCGGCGATTGGCGGTGGTGCAAAATATCCTCGCTCATATAGAGTCGGGGGATTTTGTGGGAATGGACATGAAGAAGCTTACTGGAGAACAAAACCGTTTCCGGATTAGAAAAGGCGATATACGTATCAAATTCTCACTGGATGAAAACAAAAAAGGTATAAAAATTGAAATACAGTGGCGTACAGACACTACCTATCGTCCCTAGTCATTCGAGATTGTGCTATTATGTCCCCATGGAGGACCTGACAAAAACTCAACTCATTTTAC
>JBBUBG010000007.1:0-1196 GCA_038058345.1 Patescibacteria group bacterium
TGACCATGAGGCGGAATACGGCGCGCGCGCATGCGCACGCGCTGCCAAAAGCATGGCGCGAAATGGATAGGAAATCTTGCTCCCATTAATCCTTATCACCCGCACATTTCCAAAAAACTCCTCGGATAAATGCTCGCTCGAAAATCGCTTTGTATAAATATCAAACTGGTATAAAGGAAGTCTTTTTGCAATTTCGGCAACGGCAATCTCAGCACCTCCAACAAGAGGTGCATATGCAAGACTAAAAACTACAATCTTTTTTTTCATTTTACCTCAAGCAAACGACGAAGCTCTTCTTCTGGGAGTTCTTTTGGAATAGGCTTTCTCGATTCTTCAATTTTAAGGGACACCTTTTGTGGCGATGGAGTTCCTGTCTGCGCATCAGGCTTCTTCGCTGGAACCTTAGACATCAAGTCCTTTAGTGCATCTCGCAGGCTATTTTTATTTGCGCCAGTATCTTTTAATTTTAAATCATTTGAGGGAGTCCTCTCCGTGACGACTTGCGGTTGTTTCACTTGAGGAACAGGCACTACCCTCTTTGGCAAATCAGGAGTTTTGAAATTTTGACGCACAATGGGCAGGCGAGGAGGAAGTGAAGGACGAGGAGAAATTGGAGGAGAAGATACCACGGGAGTTCGAGGTTGCACTGGTGGCACAAGAGCTCTTTCTTTTGGGGCAATTTTAATTGGTTCGTGCCATGTCTTGATTTCAGCTTCAACAACAGCGACCGGCCGAGCATAAGTGCCCCTTGTATGAGCCATTATTTCATCGCGGTATGACTTTGTTGGCGGCGGAATCGGACCTAATGTAGTTGCCGAAAAAGGAGGAGAGCCGACTCCGTCGATCATTAAGGTCAGATAGATTTGAGCAAACCCAAGATTCACAATATCTTGTGCGACAAATTGCGGCATAAATATCTTCTCAAGCACCTCGGCATCAAAAGGCCCCACACGAAAAGCGATCGTCGTGCCCACGTTGCCAAAAACAGCATCTCTAACTTCTTCTGGCATCTGCTCAATATATTGATGGGCGATCGTCAAATTGAGCTTATACTTTCGTGCCTCTGATAAAATATCCTTAAAAGTGTCATTAACAAAAGACTGAAATTCGTCAACATAAAAATAAAAATTGGGAAGAAGTTTGAGGTCATTTTCACGCAAGTTTGCGCGAGACATGGCAGCAAGATAAATTTTTGT
>JBBUBG010000008.1:0-1007 GCA_038058345.1 Patescibacteria group bacterium
CGATGATCTTAATAAACCAAAAAGTTCCGGATTTTTCAGCAAAGGCCTACGTTGGTGATAAGGAAAAAACAATCAAACTCTCTGAACTCAAAGGCAAATGGGTTGTTATGATTTTTTATCCTGCTGATTTCACGTTCATTTGCCCTACCGAACTAGAAGAAGCTGCTGATAGTTATTCGGAATTCAAAAAACTGGGAGCCGAAATTCTGTCAATAAGTACAGATACAATATCTGCGCACAAAGCATGGCACGACACCTCGCCTGCGATCAAGAAAGTTGCTTATCCTATGCTTTCAGATCCAAGCGGTAAACTTTGTCGAATGTTTGGAACATATATCGAAGAAGGAGATGACGAAGGCCTTTCTCTAAGAGGAACATTCATAATTGATCCCGATGGCATATTGAAAACAATCGAAATCCATGCGAACAATATCGGGCGCTCGACAGCAGAGCTCAAAAGGAAACTTCTTGCCGCAAAGTTTGTTAGAGAAAATAAAGGTCAAGTTTGTCCCGCCTCATGGGAACCAAGTAAAAAAACGTTAAAGCCAGGAATGGATCTGGTTGGGAAAATATAGGAAATGAATCCAAGCGACTTTATCATTTCACATTTTCGCCTTTCTAATCCCCAAAAAATTGCCTTAAAAAAACTCGGCCTTTTTAAGCTGGAAGACCTTCTCCGGCATTTTCCTTCAAAGTACAGCGAGGTTATGCCGACAAAGCAAATCGCCTCCCTCATTATCGGAGAAACCGCCAGTATCGCAGGGCGGATAATTTCAGCGGAAACAAAAAAGGCTTTCGTCAAAAAAATCCCAATTGCCGAGGTCGTTATCGCTGACGATTCTGGAGAAATAATGTGCGTCTGGTACAGCCAGGCGTACATGGCAAAAATGTATCACGCAGGGCAGATCGTCAGGGCATCCGGAAAAGTGGCGGAACGTAAAGGACGAAAATATTTTGCTAACCCAGAAATCGAGATTGCGGAAAATCTTGGAGGTACCCACGACAGC
>JBBUBG010000009.1:0-3356 GCA_038058345.1 Patescibacteria group bacterium
AAGGTGCGGTTCAAGCTCTAGAAATGGCTCGGGTCCTAGGAATTTTAAAACAATTCCTTCCAGAACTTGAAGATGGATATGGAATCGAGCAGAATGGGGATCATATTTATGATGTATGGGAGCACAATATCCGCGCATTTGCTCACTCGATGGACAGGGAATGGCCGTTACATGTGAAACTCGGCGCCCTTTTCCACGACATTGGCAAACCTGCAACAAGACAGTGGAGCGAGGAGAAAAAAGATTGGACATTTTACGGACATGACGTGGTAGGTGCCAGAATAACTGCCAAAATCATGGCCCGATTACATTTCGGAGCAGACCTATCGGACATGGTTGTAAAGTTTGTCCGATATCATCTTTTCTTCTCGGACATTGAAAAAATTACACTTTCTGCAGTACGAAGAATTGTTAAAAATATGGGAGGGGATTCTGTATGGGATCTTATGAAGATCCGGGCATGCGATCGAATTGGAATGGGTCGCCCTAAAGAAATACCTTATCGCCTTAGAAAATACGAGGCAATGATTGAAGAGGCAATGCGAGACCCTATTTCTGTAGGGATGCTTAAAATTAACGGAGAAGACCTTATGGGGGAGTTACACATGAAACCAGGGCCAAAAATCGGCTCTATGCTTCATGCATTACTTGAAGAAGTATTGGAAGACCCAAAAAAGAATACCAGGGAGTATCTTGTTTCACATGCAACATCTCTTGCAAACCTTTCTGATACCGAATTAAAAGCACTTGGAGATGCTGGAAAATCTAAAAAGGATAACGAAGAATCAAAGGAAATTGAGCAGATACGAAAGAAACATTGGGTAAAATAATCGCAAGCAAGGGAGCTAATGCTTTTTCCCGTGGAACTTTTTGTGAATATCTCGTAAGCCAGCGTCAGTAACGTGAGTATAAATTTGGGTAGTCGTGATATTGGCATGACCAAGCATTGCTTGTACCGAGCGTAAATCAGCTCCATTTGAAAGGAGGTCCGTTGCAAAGCTATGACGAAGAATGTGTGGAGTTACTTTTTTTCCAATTCCAGCTTTTGTGGCATAAAATCTAACAAGTCGTTCAATTTGGCGAGGAGAAATTGGAAAAAGTAACATTTCAACGTCGGTACGCTTATTCAGATAGGCCTGGATTGCTTTTTTCGCTCGCTCTGAAAGAAAAACCACCCTCATCTTCTCCCCCTTACCTCGTATTGAAAATTCATCCCGAGAAAAATCGATTGATTCTCGGGTGAGTGAGGCCAATTCGGCCAAGCGTAAACCTGTTGAGAAAAAAAGCTCGAGAATCGCCCTATCCCGCAAGGCTTTCTCGTCAGATTCCCCGGGGGAGGAAAGGAGGCGGTTTAATTCAAGAGATGAAATTAGATCAAGATCTCTCTCTCCGACCTTCGCAAGCTCTATTCGATCAGAAACAAGGGCTATTTCGCCCATCCTTGCAAGATATTTAAGAAGTGACCTTATGGCTATCAAATGGTAGTTTTGAGTGTTTTTCTTGAGGCTCTTACGATTTAGTTTCATCCGAAACTCCCGCACCGAATCATCTGTAATTTCTGAAATTTTAGAAATTTTTTGAGAAGATTGAAAAAAGGAAAGATAACGATCATAGTTTTCAATGGTTTTTAGACTCCTGCCTTTTTCAATCTCGAGATATTCAAGAAATCGTCGCTTTGCTTGCTCAAAATTCTTCATCCCATTTATTTTATCACGATTTTGCGCTAGACTAACAAAACAGGGCCCGTAGTAAAGTGGTATTACGCGGCATTCGCATTGCCGAAGCGGGATTTCGATTATCCCCGGGTCCAAAAGTACATTCTCGTAAAAAAACAGCTCCGGGGACTGGTGCCCGGAGCTCTGTCTTCATTTTACTTCTCTACGGAAGCCTTTCGCCAATGATCTTCTCGAGATGTTTTACCGCCTTCTGCGTATCTTCCATTGCGTCTCGAACGGACGCGAGGATCTTTGCCTGCATCTCGGAGAATAAAAACTGGTCGTCGGGATCTGATCTCACCTGAATGCAGTGTCCGCCTATGGAAAAATTGACGTAAAAATGAGGCTGAACTTTCCATTCAACGTTTCTTCTTGAAAAAGAAAGCCCGATTTCCGCAACCTCAATCCCTTTTCCCTCGAGCAAGCGATACGCACGAAGAGCGCCAGAATAACAGATCAGGAGCTCTTCATCAGAAGGGCCCGGTCGTTGATAATTATTCTGGTACCTACCTACATAGCCGGTATCATCGCAGGCGAGTGCAACCGTAATGCGAGGGACAGATCGATCACGACACATCTTAAGCCTCCAGAGGATTATCCTCTTGTTTACGAACCAAGAACATCGTACCCACCGTCATTTTTATCACTTCCTGCAAACAAAAGCCAACCTCCCAATATTCTGATCCTTCGTGCTACGATATTAAGTAATGTTAGGAGTAACACTCTACTCATCAGTTAATTGGATTTCAGGGGTCATTTTTCTTGCTTTTGCTGTATTTCTTTGGACAGCAAGCAAGCTCGCATCTACTCGTATGTATGCGGCCATCGCAGCCTCAATGGCGATCTGGTCTATTGGAGTTGCGCTTTTTGTTAGCAATCCACCGGAAGCAATCCCAAATTGGGTAATCTTTTTTGCACGCTTCAATCACTATTTTGGGGGCCTTGCTGGCCCATTTTTCCTCTATTTCACAATCATTTTCCCAGACGAAAAAGCGTTCAAGAAATCCATAATTTACTTAATTATTTTGATCGAGGGGCTTCTTGCTTATCCTTTTTTAGTAACCAACGCAATTATCGAGAGTTCTTATGTAAATCTTAGTGGAAATTTTGATCTTGCCTGGACTTTTGGCCCATATGTATATCTTTTCTACTTTAATTTTCTGGTTCTTTTTTTATGTGGAATTATTGTTTTATCTTACAAATATCTAAAATCCCAAAATATTGAGGAGAAAAGAAAGATTGGATACCTACTTTTGGCATCGACGCTCGGATCAGTGTTAAGTCTTACTGTAAATGTCATCTTCCCATTTTTTCAAATATATACATATTCTTGGCTCGGACCTCCTTTTACTATCAGCTGGGTTGCAATCACATCATATGTAATCGGGAAGTATGGAGCTCTTCGTATCAAAACTGTCGCCTCAATTGTAGCAGTACTAGTACTTATAATAATCCTTTTTATTAATATCTTTCTGTAAAAAAAATGACGTGGACGATCTTTCGTCCTCCCAGACAGGCTTCTCCTTTAGGGCTTCATATAAAATCGCCTCTCCGGTCAAAGATGATGTCTAGGGCGACTCCTATTTTTTCGGAATCAAGAGACGAGAGTACGTCGATCTTTTTCAGAAGACGCTCATGTGC
>JBBUBG010000010.1:0-2511 GCA_038058345.1 Patescibacteria group bacterium
AAATTGAAAAAAGGATGGATATCTTTTTTTGGACTATTATTTCATTCGTTCCGTGAATGCGGAGTGCTTCGGAGGATTCTCTTTCTGTGAGCCCCTGGATGTCCTTTGGAATTATGATTGATGTATTGTCGCTTGTTGTCATATGAGATGAATTGTATCAGATTATCTATAAATTTGACGAAAGTGCCATTACGACGTATCTTGCTCACATGGCAACCCTATTTAGAAAACTGACAAATGAGAAATTTTCAACCATTGAGTTAGATGGTGCGGTTCTGGACTTGGGGAGTAGTAGGGGTGCGGATTACCATCGACTATTTAAGGGAGATTTCAAGATTACGACCTTGAATTATACGAATGACGAGAATGCTGATATCGTCTTTGATCTGGAAAAATCGCCATTGCCAATTCCTGATAATAAATTTGATTCCATTTTAGCAATAAATCTTTTAGAGCATATTTTCCACTCAAGGGAACTCTTAAAAGAGAGTTTTAGAATTTTGAAGCCGGGAGGAAGGCTGATTATTACGGTCCCTTTTCTTCATCAGATTCATCCATCACCTCATGACTATTATAGATATACAAAGGAGTGTCTCGTTCAATTGTTGTGCGAGAGTAATTTTTCTGAAATTGAAGTAAGTGAGATTGGCATTGGGGCTTTTAGTGGTGTCGCTAATTTAATTGAAAGATTTTTCCCCGCATTCCTCGGGATTTTCCTGGAAAAGTTTTTTATTTTAATAGATATGTTTTTGGTTAATTCTAGTAAATTTTTCAAGAAAAAATATTCTGGGAGTGAATATCCATTGGGCTATTTTGTAATTGCAAAAAAGCAGTATTGATCGATTTTGTCAATCTTTGCACTTTTTATTGGAGGTAGTAGAATGGTGGCATATTAATTTTTGAATATATGAAACAGCTGACTAAAATTCTTGTTATCGTTGTAGTTCTATCACTAGCCGTAATTTGGTATACCAGAGATTCAAGGCGCCCAAATTCTCCAGTTGTCGGAAACGTGGCGACCTCTTCTGCTCTCGTCGGCGCTGAGACTTCAGTGACTTCCGTTCCAGCTACTGACGGGTTGAAAATCGAGACTTCTCCTATTGTCCCCGTTGTTAAGACTGGAGTTAAAGCAGTAGAAGTTAAAAAAGAGGCAATTACTGGGACGAAGACAAATATCCCAGAAGTGGTTGTGTCTAATCAAAAAGCTGGCATGTCAGTTTCTGTAGACAAGCTAACCTTTTCTGAACCAGCTTGGGTAACAATCAGGGAAGAAGTAAATGGCGTACCACGATGGATTCTTGGAGCAGCATGGTTTCCCGCTGGAGTTCAGTCTAATTTAACGGTTGATCTCCTTCGTCCAACAGAGGCTGGAAAAAGCTACTATGCTGAGTTAGATCAGGACGTCGCTCCATTCCATGCTTATGATTACACAAAAGATACGGCAATTCTTGGGGCAGATGGAAAACCAATTCTCGTTAAGTTTAATGTTTCCACTCAATAGATAGTTTCTTCTCGGATGTTATAATAGGGGAATTATGAATCCAAAACGATTTCTATTAGTTGGCGGTATTATTTTTCTGTGTCTTGGTATCCTTGGATATTTTACCGGAGGTAATGATCGCGTTGGCCCTTTTGGTTCGATCTTCTGGCTTACTACTGGTGAAAATATCGTACATGCCGTACTCGGGATAGTCGCTATCATCGCTTCCTATTTTTTCTTGGCAATTCCAAGAAAATGGCTCACAGTTATTATCGGTCTTATTGCGCTTTACTTCGGATTGATTGGATTTTCTCTTTCTGGTACAAATGTACCAGCTCTTAATTATCGTGGTGTGGCAAATTTAGAGTTTCTCGATAATTTAATTCATCTAGGTCTCGCGAGCGTCGCATTTTGGGCTGCTTCCAAAAAAGACAAATTGAGATAATTTTTCGAAGTTATACACACGCTTATTTTTAAATAGAGATAAGCATCTAGTATAATTATCGCATGATGAATCAAGATATTGATTTGAATGCGAGTGTTGTTGCAGAAGAGAGCCCTGCTAATATGATGGGTAGCCTTCCTTATGGTAATGCGGATGGTAATCTTTTTTTGTGGATTACTGTCACGATGCTTTGGGTGATTATGATTCTTGCGATCATGTCTCTAGTGAAGTACCTGACACACGAACACCAAGTGGTGAGCGCACCCTCTTCTCGTCGCCGGAAGTAATTTTGTAATTTCACGATCGGATGAGGTATCATCAGGCATATATGAATGTGCCTGATTTTCGTTCTAATATCTCTATTGCGGAATATACTACTTTTCGAATTGGTGGCAATGCTGCTTTTTTTATCGAATCAAAGGCAGAAGACCTGCCGGAAGTTATTTTTGAAGCAAAGAAAGCCAGCGCCTCGCTACTTCAGAGAAGATTAAGGGTTGGGTATGCGCGAGCTGCAAGGATTTTAGATATCTTTGAAGAAAAAGGGTTAATAAGTCCAGGTGATGGCGCAAAGCCTCGAGAGGTTTAT
>JBBUBG010000011.1:0-1252 GCA_038058345.1 Patescibacteria group bacterium
ATCGAAGCTGGCGGGAAGAATCCTTTTATTGTTTGCGAAGATGCTGATTTAACGAGGGCAGTTTCTTCTGCCGTTTCTGGTTCTTTTGTAGATGCTGGACAGAGATGTGCTGCGACTAGTCGTATTATTATTTTTGATAAGGTTTACGATGAATTCAAGAAAAAGTTTTTAGAAAAAGTTTCGGCACTCAATGTTGGAGTCGCAGACAGCGATGATTTTGGTGCAATTATTACCGAAAAGAAACTTCTGGAGATCGTCTCTTTGGTTAAGGAGGGAGTTTCGCGCGGAGCCGTGCTTCTTTTTGGAGGTCATCGAATTGAGAAAGCAAGTAACGGATATTTTATGGAGCCAACTGTTCTTGAAAATGTTTCCGAGGATGACGAGCTATCTTCTCGGGAAATTTTTGGGCCGGTTGTTATTTTGTACAAAGTTAAAAATCTGGATGAAGCAATTGAGCTTGCTAATAATTCAGAGTTTCGCCTTTCGAGCGCTATTCATACATCTAGTACAAAACTTGCCGAAGAGTTTATTAAAAAACATCATACGGGAGTGGTAAGAGTTAATGGGGCTACTCACGGAAGTGAGCCCCATGTATCATTTGGAGGAGTCGGCCTTTCTGGAAATGGCTGGCGAGAGCCTGGGTTAAAGTCACTTGATTTTTATTGCGATTGGAGGCAAATTAGCTATGATAATTAAGTCTTAAAGTAAATAAAATGGGAGAAGCAGCGAATATCATCGGAGCAAAAAAAGAAGGGCAGATGCTGTCGTATGTTCCTCTTGGAAAAATTCGCGAGGTCAGAACAAAAATATCTGATCCACATTTACGAGCAAAAATCCTCTCTGATATTTTTCGACTGAATACTTTGTACATGATTCGGTACACTGGGTCAGGCCATATTGGCAGTTCGTTTAGCAGTATTGATATTATGCTTTGGCTGTGGCAGGAGGAGATGAAAAATCCAAACGAAAAAGATCTGGATCCAAGCGACATTTTCTTTTCCTCCAAAGGTCATGATTCACCAGCGTTATATTCTATCTTGATTGGTTTAGAGAAAATACCATTCGATCTTATTCATAGACTTCGCCGTCTTGGAGGGCTACAGGGTCATCCAGATGTCTCAATGTCCCATATTGCTACAAACACCGGATCGCTTGGAATGGGCATCTCTAAGGCCCGTGGAATGGCTCAAGCGAAGCGTCTTAAGGGCAAAGGGGGGAGAATATATGTCATTACTGGTGATGGAGAGCTTGA
>JBBUBG010000012.1:0-3014 GCA_038058345.1 Patescibacteria group bacterium
CAAGCTGTTTATTTTCTGCCTCAACTCGTACATTTTCCTCAATCAATTCTGATTCTTCAACAATATCCCCAGGAACGAAGTAGGAATCTCCGGCTTCCTTGATTTTGCGTCGGCATAGCATCTGGCGAATAATAACTTCGATATGTTTTCGCGAAATGAATGCACCTTGTAGGGAATATACTTTATGTACCTCATTGACGATATAGTTTTCAGTTCTTTCCTTACCAGCAAGTCTGAATAGTTCAGAAACATCGAGCGAGCCATCCGTAAGAGCATCACCCTTTACAACTTTTTTACCTTTTTCTACAACAACTGTTCTGTTAAACGGAATAGTATATTCGTGGCTATTTTTTGCTGCGGTTCTTGAGGCTCCTTCTGCGAGAATTGTAACAATCTTTTCCTTGCCCCTCTGTATGATGTCGGTTATGACACCATCGACTTCAGACAGAACTCCCGGTGTTCGTGGGATACGTTTTTCAAAGATTTCTTCAACGCGAGGAAGGCCCATTGTGATGTCTCCTCCTGCTTGAGCAATACCTCCAGCGTGGAATGTACGCATTGTTAGCTGTGTTCCAGGCTCTCCGATACCTTGAGCGGCTACAATTCCAACCGCTTCACCCAGTTCTACTTTTTTGTTTCTACCCATATCGAGTCCGTAACAATTAGCACAGATGCCCTGGACATTTTTGCAGGTTAACGGTGAACGAATGTAGGCCTCCTTTACTCCAGCTTTTTCAACTGCCTTCGCGTCTTTTTTAGAGAGCATTGCACCAGCTTTAAAGAGAATATTTCCGTCCTTGTCCTTAATTGTTTTTGCAACAATTCTAGCCCTGATTGCTGATGCGATAGTGTTGTCAATACCAACGAGATCTTGTTCCCTGATAAGGCGCCCTTCTTTTTCGCCACAATCTTCACTGCTGATAACCACATCCTGCGCAACGTCAACGAGACGACGAGTAAGATAACCAGCACGAGCAGTATTTAGTGCTGTGTCAGCAAGACCTTTTCGTGATCCGTGAGTTGTGACGAAATATTCTAGCGGAGAAAGACCTTCTTTGTATGAAGGAATAATTGGGAAGTCTAGAGTATCTCCAGATGGGTTAACGATAAGTCCTTTCATTCCACACATCTGGTTAAGGTTTGAAGTAGAACCTCGAGCTTTAGAGATAACCATGTCGTAAACTCCGCCCTGCTTGTCGAGAGATGGAATGATAAGCTTTTCAATCTGATCTTTTACGTCTTGCCATACTTCAATAACCATTCGGTAGCGTTCTGTTTCTGAAATAAGTCCGTCCGTGAAGTGGGTTTGGATTTTTCCGGCATTCTTTCTTCCTTCTGCTACAATTCCCTCTTTTTCTTTAGGAACATTAATGTCATCAATACCCCACGTGATTCCGGATCTTGTTACATAACGATAGCCGAATGATTTAATTTTATCGAGCACGGGAGGAACAGCCTCCATGCCGTATCGTTCGATCAAATCTTCAACCAAGTTAGAAACATCTTTTGATGCCATTTCCTGATTTTTAAATTCAAGATCGTCTGGCAAGATGCTGTTAAACATCAAGCGTCCAACAGATGTTTCGATGATTGCTCCGTCAAGACTTTTGTATCTTGGAGAATCGGTTGCTCGCACTTTAATTTTTGCACGGAAATCAATCATTCCGAGGTCGTGTGCCATGATCGCAGCATTTGGATTTGAAAATACCATTCCCTCTCCCTTTTTTCCTTCTACAATTTTTGTCATCCAGAAACAACCGAGAACGATATCAAGACGAGGGGTAACAATCGGATCACCAGAACCAGGACGAAGGAGATTTTTCGCAGAGGACATGAGCTCGCGAGCCTCTTTTTGCGCTTCGTTTGAAAGTGGAACATGAACGGCCATCTGGTCTCCGTCGAAGTCGGCGTTGAAAGCGGCGCAGACGAGTGGGTGAACCTGGATCGCATTTCCTTCAATTAAAACTGGACGGAAGGCCTGAATACCTAGGCGGTGGAGGGTCGGTGCGCGGTTAAGGAGAATATATCTATCTTTAATTACACCTTCCAAAATTGCCCATACTTCTGCAGCTCCTTCTTCTAGAAGACGTCCTGCTCCGCGAATGTTGAAAGCGAGTTCTTTTTCGAGAATTTCGGAAATCACAAATGGGCGGAAAAGTTCAAGTGCCATATGTTTTGGCAAACCACATTGGTCAAGTTTCAATTCTGGACCAACAACGATAACAGAGCGACCCGAGTAATCCACTCGCTTTCCGAGGAGGTTTTGACGGAAGCGTCCCTGCTTTCCTTTTAGCATGTCCGCGAGTGACTTCAGCGGTCGCCTTTGTGCTGCATTTAGAGCTGCGGCAGAGCTTGCTCCGTGACGGATTGAGTTATCAATTAAGGCATCAACTGCTTCCTGCAAGATGCGCTTTTCGTTTCGCTGAATAACGTCGGGAGCACCAATTTCCTTTAGTTTTTTTAGACGATTGTTTCGATTGATAACACGGCGATAAAGATCGTTAACATCAGAAGTTGCGTGCCTTCCGCCATCGAGAGCCACCATTGGGCGAAGGGCTGGTGGAGTAATTGGAATATGAGTAAGGAACATCCAGTCTGGACGAATGTTTGCGCGCTTGAGTGATCTTACAAGGTTCAACCTTTTAAGAAGTTTGATGCGTTCGGCAGGTCCGGCTTTTTCGAGCTCTGTTTCTAGCTGTTTCTCAACCTCACCAAGATTCATATTTTTGAAAATCGTATGAATCGCTTCTGCTCCAACTTCAGCCTCAAAAAGCGAGGAGTATTTCATCGCGTATTTGTGGTACTGCGCTTCATCGAGAACTTTTCCCGATCGGATTTCATCCATCTCACGCTTTACTTCAGTAAGTGACTCTCTAATTTTTTCCTTAGCCTCTTCTGATTTTACAGATTTAATTTTGGTTTTGAATTCACTATCGAGATCGCGCAAAATTTGAGCGCGTTCAGATTCGTCAACTTTGGTAATAATATAACCAGCAAAATATACAACCTTCTCC
>JBBUBG010000013.1:0-2907 GCA_038058345.1 Patescibacteria group bacterium
CGAAAAGTTTATCAATGAATTTCCAGTAGCCATCATTGCCGATTAGGCTAGCAACACACTCTGACGCATGAGCCTCATTTACTGCCTTTGTGTGCAAGCTCTCGAGAGGGAAACTGCGATAGGCGACTGCAAGCGAGCCGTCAATTCCGGCGGTAGCCAATAGTTGTTTAATGGTAAGATGGAACTGTTTACAAAATGGACACTCGAGGTCGGTGTAGGTGATTAGTTTTACTGAAGCATTTGGATTTCCAAGCTGATGATCGGCTGGAGAGAGTGGGGGAATTGCCAAAAGTAGCTCTGAAATTTCCTTTGTGGAGTCTTTTTGCTCCTTGATCGCGGTACGCGCCGGGGCGTCCTTAAAATAAAGAGCTCCTGCGATGATTGCACCCGCGATAATAATAGATGCTGGTACGAGATAACTGCTTTGTATTTTTTGTTCAGAATTTTCCATATAATTATTTATTTGCTAGCTCAAATCGTTTTTCAATCATTTCCCAATTAAGGTTATTGAAAAAAGCTTCGATGTAATTTTTACGCTCACTGGGCGAATAGTCAAGGAGATATGCATGCTCCCAAACATCCATCGCAAGTAAAATAGGTAAACCAGCTAAATTTCCAATTTCATGATCTGAAACCCAAGAAGTATGAAGTGCTCCGATGCTCTTATCATATGTCAGAAGCACCCACCCGATCCCGCGCATAGTTCCGGCTTTTTTGAAATAGGAGAGCCAGAAATCAAACGAGCCATATTGAGTCGTGAGCCTGTTTTTTATTTTTAGGGTGCTATTTTCTTCGAGCGCCTTGGCGCCTAGTGACTCGAAGTAGTATTCATGAAGTCGCATTCCGTTAAATTCAAATCCGAAACGACGAGTTAATTCGGAGATAGAGAGTGCGTTTGTGTCGATATTTTTTTCGAGCTCGATTATGTTTTGCCAGATGGCGTTTGTGTTTTTTACATAACCTGCATAGAGTTTGAGGTGCTCACCGATCTGACGATCCGACAGGCCATTTAGGCCTGTAATTACATACTCTTTTTGTGTGTATTCCATGGTTGCTTTTAGGGCTAAAATATGCTAAAAAGTCCATTCAGTATAACACGCTAGGGGAGACGCAAAGCTTGACTAGCAGGCTATATTGTGATATAATACAAAGGTACAGGCCCGGCATAAACTCGAAGCTCGCTCGTCGCTTGCTTTGAATTTGAGAATTGACCGCCATCTGCTTAATTTAAAATTGAATGTTTTCTCTTGCTATTGAGAAGGCTGTTGTGGGGCTTACCCTTGCCGCTCAAGTAATGACCTATAGTGGTGCCATTGCTCTTGCGACTGACAACCTTGATTTGGGAGAAGCTCCGAGCCCGGTCATTTGCGAAAGCAAAGCTTGCGTCAAGGATCTTATTGAAATGTACGCTAAGCGATACGGAACGAACGTAAAGCTTGCTACTGACATTGCTCGTTGTGAATCAGAGTTTAGAACAGACGTTTACGGAGATTCCGGAAAAGCATATGGAGTTTTTCAATTCCATAAGCCAACCTTCGATGAGTTTGCGAAAAAGTTTGGTGATGAACTTGATTACAAAAATACCGAGGACAATATTAAACTTGCCGTTTGGGCGCTTGCTCACGGAAAGGCAAATCATTGGTCTTGTTATGCGAAGGTAACGGGTTAAGAGCCCCAAATAAATAAAACCACTTGGACGCCCGGCGTCCAAGTGGTTTTATTTATTTGGGGCTCCCTCTACTCCCGCCTTCCAAATCTTCTCCCTAAAATCTCCAGAATTTTTTGAAACCATCCCATCTCTTTCACTGCCCCCATTTCTGATTGAGGTTCAACCTCGGCTACTTCAATCTCCGTTACTGTTTGAATCAAAACAAAAAAACCGTTGAAGATAAGATCTCCAAAAATCCTATCAGTCAGTACATTTTTAGAACTATTCCGAGTCGCGAATCCGAGAACCAGAGTATCTCGCGAGGCTAGCGCATGAGATTGGTCTTTGAGTTTTTTGCGAATTTCATCTGTAATCGAAGTCACTCCCGCCTCCGAGAAAATCCATTTCGCTTGATCAAGTAGGACTGGGCCATCTCCAATAAAAAGAGCGATGTTAAGCCGTCCATTTTTAATTATTCTTGCACGTTTTACCCCGAGAAGGGGAAAGCTCCCAGAGTCGAGAACAGGATGTTTTTTTTGAAATTCTCCGCTATTTATTCCTGCTCTAGAAGCGAAGGCAAGGAGTGCGCCCTCAAATAAATCTCCAACCACTTCAGTTCTTTTTGTAGTCGGATTGTATTCCAGGCTTGCGTCCGAAAGAATGGTTGAAAGTTGGGCCGCTTGAAGAAAAGGTTTCTCATTTGACGTATCGATAACATAGCCACCTTTGCGTATTTGTCCGCGTGGCTCATATCCATTTCCTGATACATTGTAAGTAGCATCTGGAGTTACAACGGCGGTCAAATTATAATCTATTTTTTGCATGATGATTTTATCTATTTTCATCCTATCGTTTTCAAGACTGAATGCAAGAATTTTGTCCCACATTGCATGAATCAAAAAAAACTGTAGTATAAAAACATTCCCCGGTAGCGCAGTGGTAGCGCAGTTCGCTGTAAGATGTTGCAGCTTCCAGGAGTAATTCTGGTTGAAAAATGAGGTGAAATCGGTGAAGCCCAGTTTGTTTAATTATGACTGGAGAACCCCGAGCCAATCCTCCGCTCCGCTTTTGGCAGGTTTACCTTGCCGAAGCTTCAGCGAAGGCAGGTGTAGAGACTATCTTTTATAGAGTAGTGTAGGTAATTATATTTACACGAAGCGCCTCGGACCCATTTTGGGTCATGATATAGTCCATCCTTGTGGTAACACAAGACTAAATGTAACGAATTGGTCGTAGGTTCGAATCCTACCCGGGGAGTT
>JBBUBG010000014.1:0-1622 GCA_038058345.1 Patescibacteria group bacterium
GCATGCCTTATCCACGCCGCCAGCGTTCATCCTGAGCTAGGATCAAACTCTCAATAAAATACAAGCAAGTATTGATGCCAAAGAACGTACCTTTAAATAAAAAAGGTAAACTCTAAGGCTACTTACTTGTAAATTTAGGAATGAACGAAACAAAAGAAAAAACATTCACCATTGTTCTGTCATTAACACTATTCAGTTGTTAAAGTACGTCCCCCGACTCGGGCCAATCTCTAATTAAAAAGGCCCTGTAAGGGTGAATAGGAGTATATACCACTGGAGGATAGAGTCAACCCCCTGTGTGCTAGCTATTTTTAACCGAGAAATATCGATCCCAAAGTACCAAAAGAGGAGAGGCTAAAAAGATAGATGAATACGTTCCAGCGATAACTCCGACGACTAGAATAAACGAGAAATTACGAGTAGATTCTCCGCCCAAAATATAAAGCGCCATGAGGGTAATGAAAACAGTAAAGGAGGTATTTATCGAACGGACAAAAGTCTCATTTAAGCTTTTTCCAACGGTATGCTCAAAAGTCTCATCACGTTTTGCCCCCTTCAAATTTTCCCTAATTCTGTCAAAAACAACGATTGTATCGTGGATCGAAAACCCAAGGATAGCGAGAAGTGCGGTCACAAAAAGTACATCAACCTCGAGGCCAAGAAAAGCATAAACACCAAAAGGAATGGCAATATCGTGAGCAAGAGCAATGATTGCGGCTGTGCCATATTTCCAAGAGGCAACTGGTTTAGATACCTTACGAAAAACAAAAGTAATGTAGGAAACGATCAAGAAAACAACTACCATAATTCCGTAGATCGCTTTTTGCTTTAGCTCTGATCCAATCACCGGCCCAATAGAATTAAATTGATTTTCAATAAAATTAGATTGCGCGGAAGCCGTTGGGGTTTCCGCGAGTAAAGAAAGGGAGTCTCGTACAGTGCGGTGCTCCGTATCAGTTAGCGCCCTGCTTCGAATAAGAAAACCATCAGTACCCGAGGTTTGAACCACCGCCCCTTCCACTCCAGCCTTGCCTACTGTTTCTTTTACAATCGCAATGTCTGGCCTAGCTCCTTTATATGCAATCTCCATTATGGAGCCCCCCGTAAAATCAATACCCATTCGGAGGCCGAAATTGTAGACAGAAAAAAGGGAAACTCCGACCAAAATGGCTGAAAGAATAATGAACACTAAACTGTTTTTTGCGATAATCATGTTAATTTATTGAAACCAGACGAGACTAATATTTTTGCCCATCTTGAGTTTGGCAAAGAAAGAGAATTTAGGAATGAACGAGTTACGGTGATCGCAGTAAACATACTTATTAGCACACCGAGCCCAAAGGTAAGTGCGAACCCTTTAACAAGGCTTGTTCCCATCCAAAAAAGAACCGTAGCCGTAATCATCGAAGAGATGTTCGAATCACGAATTGAAAGCCATGCCCTGGAAAATCCTTCGGTGCATGCTTCGGAAATTGAAAGACCCCGACGAAGCTCCTCTTTGATTCGCTCGAAGATAAGAATGTTTGCATCAACTGCCATTCCGATAGACATGACGAACCCGGCGATACCAGCGGCGGTAAGAGTAATAGGAATTAGCTTCACAAGTGCCAAGTTTAAAATTA
>JBBUBG010000015.1:0-2220 GCA_038058345.1 Patescibacteria group bacterium
CTGTCCCATCCACTACCACAGTTGAGCTCGTGATGTTTGTTCCATTCGTATTTTCAACAAGAACTTTTCCATCAAGAGAGATCGTCGCAGGACGAGAAGTAATCGGATCAGTAAAGTTCAGATCAGCCCGGAGTGGAAGAACTGTCCCTGAATTAAGGTCTCGATCTAAAGCACCTCTGAAATTTATAGAACCACTCTTACCAGCACCAATTATCCCGATGTTGTAAAAGAGAGTTCGATTGTCTGCAGAATTAACTCCAACATCACCACCAGCAAAAGAAACTTTTTCAGGTAATGTTACTCGAAGAAAAGCATCTCGGAGAGGAATGGTGTTTTCATTTCTCCATCCGATCTTATAGACAAGAGTCTCGCCTGCGGAGACGCGATCACGATCAATTCCGTAAGAAAGAGAAGTGAGTGCCCGAACAACGGAAGATGTTACTACAGGAGTTGCGATGGGAGCATTCACAACCTGACTAAAATAGACAGGAGCTACGCCCGTTACAAAGGAAAGGATCGAACCTCGAGAAATCTCGCCACCATTTGATTGACCAGCCGCGCGATAATAATATCGAGTAGAAGGAAGGAGATTTAGGAGGACCCCCGAAAAACTTCCAGCATTACCCGAAACAGAAGGAACGAGCGACAATGTCTGGGAACCAAGATTTTGAGTTGTTCCGTATTCGAACCAGTAGGAAGTAATGGTATTGTTTGGAGCTGAATAAGAACCAGCGACACGAGATGAGTCGGAGAATGTCTCCGAGGCACCGCCTGAAACTACATTAAAGTTTCCAACATAATTCACACTAGATCCATTTCCTGTCGCGAAAGACAAGATTGAACCCTGACTTGTTCCATAATTATTCTGCGCAACCGCACGGAAAAAATAAGTGGTGTTTGGAGAAAGGTTTTGGAGTGGGTAAGAAAATGGCCCGCCAGTAAGACTAGTGCTTGGCGTGCGACTTCCGAGAAGCTGATTAGCGCCATACTCAAAGTAAGTAGTGGCGATTCCAATCGAACCAGTAGAGGTTAGAAAACCATTTAGGATTGCATTGTTATTTCCGCTAATTAAATTAGCTGGATTAGTAGTAACAATAGGAATAGAAATTCCAGAATTATTATTTCCATTTCCTGTAACAAAGCTCAATGTGTTTCCAAAAACCTGCTGACCATTCTGACCTTGAGCAACCGCACGATAGAAATAAGTGGTGTTAGGAGAAAGACCATTTATGTTTTGAGAGTAGCTAGCAGAGCTCCCGGAAAAGTTTTGAGAACTAGTTCGGATGAACCCCGAAAGAGAGTTGTTTGTTGAATAATCAAAAAACCCATTAACATTTGAGTTACCATTAAGAGAGATGTACCCATTTAGAGTTGCGGAGTCGAAAGTAGACACAGAAGCAGAGTTTGTCGTTACCGTTGGATTCCCAACATTAGTGTTTCCACTCCCCGAATTACCAACAAGAAGATGAATGATCACGTTCCCTTGATACTGGAAAGGGCGACTTACAGGAGCGGCTGGAATAGTTCCAAGCTCCAATCCCCCAGAAAAAAGATTGCCCTCTGTTTGAGTTCCGGGAGGAACAGTAATTGGATTACTTACGCTTGTGTCTTGATCGGGCAACCAATAAAAAGAGCCTGGGACAAAAGTAAGAGTTTGAGATGAAGAGAGATTAATTGTGGCAGTTCCGCCAACCTGACTTGCATTGTCGGCGCGAACACTTCCTGAAACGCTCTGACTTGAAGCAGTTCCGGAAGGAATAGTGAAAGAGACTTTTGTGTTTGGAGTGGTCTCTGTCGTAGAAGTGTTGCGGTAATAAATTTGAACAGCAACAGTTTCTCCAGCATTGGCATTCACCGAAGTAGCCCACGAACCAGTTGAGTTCGGATTTCGAGTGACATTAGAAACAGTCACAGTAGTGAGGTCGCCAGATGCGCCATTGAAAGTGGCAGCAAATGCGAAAGTCGGTACAAGAAGTACCGCGAGGAAACCAATAAATATATTTTTTTTCATAGTCATATAATTTAACGAAATGATCTAGCGAAATCAACTCTCTTTCAGCTCTCTTGGGTTTTTCCCAAAAAATCTGAAAAAGGGTCCCGACCGCAAAGCGTAGGCTTTGTTGTCGGGGTTTTTGGGTGGGCGACTTGCGGCGCCCACCCCCTTAAAGAACAGTTGGCGCTTCACCTTGCGCCGAAGGGGTTCCCCGAGCGGACTGTAAA
>JBBUBG010000016.1:0-6634 GCA_038058345.1 Patescibacteria group bacterium
AGCATTTTAGTAAAACCAATGCTTATCTCGTTGCTCACGGAAAGAGTCCGATTTTGTGGTAGATAAAGAACCCGCACGCTTTGCGTGCGGGTCGGTTGTGGAGGGGCTTATTTTCCTGGTACCTTCACCATCTCTGCTTTGATGATCTGGCAGAGTTTTGCAAGCCGTTTGTTCCCGATCTTGAAGTCAAGATCGTACGGGAATGGTGGCCCACCAAAGTTTGAATCAATGAAGTCGAGTCCGTGAAAGCTACGTTTTTCTGCGTAGCGAGGAATGACGTGCATGTGGCAGTGGGGAGTAACATTCCCCAATACCATCCAGTTGAACCTGTCTGGTTTAAACAGGCTTGTTAATGCCCGCTTGATTGTAACGATGTTCGCAAAGAGCTCGAGTGATTCATTGTAGATTATTCCAGGAAGGTCGTCTGCCTCTTCCCTTTTGGCCCAGAGGTACATTCGACCAAGGTAACACTGATTGTCGTGAAGATAGACTCCCCAATGCCCTGTTTCGTACACTAGAAGATGGTCATACTTCGGATCAGACTTCATTT
Source organism: Patescibacteria group bacterium (assembly GCA_038058345.1). Lineage (GTDB taxonomy): Bacteria > Patescibacteriota > Minisyncoccia > Phycocordibacterales > JBBUBG01 > JBBUBG01. The sequence continues at coordinate 551 of JBBUBG010000016.1, forward strand.
CGCACCTCCACTTGTTCCAAGCGGAATATTACTCGCAATTTCAGAAAAAACAATTTTTCCTTAGAAGCTACTGTCTTTTGATAGATAAGATGATATTGTGTTGTTATTCAAAGTTTGTATGAAAATCCTTATAGTTACACAAAAAATAGACTCAAACGACGACCTGCTGGGCTTCATGCACAACTGGATTTTAGAATTTTTCAGGCAATGTGAGGCTGTGGTTGCTGTGGGTTTATCAGTTGGTGAGTACGATTTACCCTCAAACGTGAAACTGTTTTCGCTTGGAAAAAATAAAGTTACAACTGGCCTAGCGCATCTTTTATTTCGGATTAAATTTGCGCTTAGGTTCATCTCAATAATTATTCGTGAACGAAAAAATTACGATGTTGTGCTAGTTCACATGAATCATGAGTATGTGATTATCGGTGCTCCATTTTGGAAAATAATGGGCAAAAAGATTGCCCTTTGGTATGCACACGGATTTGTCCCAAAAAGTTTACATATATCTCTAAAATTAGCAGATGTCGTCTTTACTTCTACAGAGAGTGGCTTTCGAATAAAGTCACCAAAAAAGAAAGTTATTGGACAGGGGATTGATACGGATTTTTTTGTTCCTGATACAAAAAGAGAAGATCGAATATTTACCATCATTACAGTTGGAAGAATATCGCCGGCAAAAGATTTGGAAACACTTATTCGCGCAGTGAGCATATTTCAAAAAAAAGGAGAAAAATTTGTAGTAAAAATTGTAGGCGCTCCCGGGACCGATGAACAAATTGTGTATGCAGAAGAGATGAAGAATTTAACCAGAGAACTCGGACTTGCCACCGTTTTTCAATTCGTCGGTTCTGTGGCGAATAAAAATCTCCCAAATATTCTTCGGTCTGCCGACCTATTTGTGAATATGGGACAGACGGGGAGTCTTGATAAGGCGATGGTAGAAGCTATGTCTGCCGGAGTCCCAGTGCTTTCTTCAAATGAGGCAATGCTTGAAGTATTCGGTCCGTATACTGAAAAATTGATGTATCCAAAAAAGGATTTTTCTGCCCTTTCGGAAAAGATCGAAGATTTTATTTTAATGCCAGAGAAATCTCGGTTGGAAATTGGTATGGGGTTAAGAAATATTGTAATTAATAATCACAGCCTAAAAAATTTCGTATCTAAAATCGTGGGAGAAATTTCAAAATGAGAATTATTTATTTTGCTAACACCCGAATGCCGAATGAAAAAGCTCACGGTACACAGCTCGCAAAAATGTGCGAGGCTTTTGTTGAGGCGGGGGTAGATTTGACGCTGGTTGTTCCAAGGAGGGGCATACAAAATCCGCGGTCAATTCGAGATTTTTACGGCCTAAGAAAAGATATAAAAATACATTATCTTCCAATTCCTCATTTTGGTTCTTCAAGAAACTTATTTAATCTAGAGGCTTTTTGTTTTGGAATCGCTTCTTTCGTTGTTGCATTAGGGGAACGCATTCGTAATTCTTCAACAATTATTTATACCATTGATTTAGACCAGTTTTCGTATTTTCTTTTGCCACTCGCTGGACTCCCTGTGTTTTTTGAATGTCATGGATCGAAAGTCCAGTCGTTATTTTTTATTTTTTTTATCAAGAGAGTAAAAAAAATAATAGCCGTCAGCGGGGGGGTTGCTCGATCCCTTTTTGAAAATTACAAGATAGATACCAGAAAAATATTAGTAGCATCTAATGCAATAGACCAGAATTTTTCTAAAAAAATTCTTCCTAAAGATGTTGCGCGCGATAAATTTGGAATTGCGAAAGATGTCCCAGTCGCGCTCTATTTAGGAAAATTTTATGACTGGAAGGGGCTTGATGTATTGGTTAGAGGGGCGGTCTTGTTGCCTGGCATCCAATTTATTCTGGTTGGAGATACAATAGAGCGTTTACTAGAGGTTACTGGCGAGTCTAAAATTTCAGCGAATGTCCTGGTTATCGGGGAGGTTCCACATTTTGATGTTCCGGCGATGCTTTCTTGTGCAGACGTTTTATTGCTCACCGGAACAGCAAAAAATAGATATTCATATTTTGAAACATCACCCATGAAAGTATTCGAATACGCAGCCACTAGAATACCAGTCATTTCAGCTCGGACTCCGGCGGTCGAGGAGATTTGTGGAGATGGAGCCTACTATTATGAACCTGATTCAGTCGATTCTTTTGTAGAAGCGGTTAGTCGATCATTTGGCAATCGAGAAGAAGCGGAAGTGCGAGCAGACTCCCTATATGCTAAAATAGGCACTTATAGCTGGAACGAGCGCACCTCGCGAATCCTCCAGGCTATCAACACTAAATGAAAATTGGAATTATTTTGCATCCTTTTGGCGAGAAGCATCCAGGGGGATTGCCTCGGGTTATCTTCGGTTGGGCCGAAAATCTTATCCGATTTGCTCCAGAGAACAGTTTTATTATTTATTTAAAAGAGGAGTGTAAGCAGATGCCAATATTGCCTGATGGTAATGTTGAGTTCCATGTTTTGGGTGGCGGACGTTTTTGGATGGATAAATTAGCATCTGCTCCGAAATCGGACGTGTATCTTTTTAATACTCCCGTACTTCCTTTTTTTACAAAGCTAAAAGGGGCAATTGTTATTGCTCAAGACTTTCCATATAAATATTTACCGGCAAGAAGTATAAAAGAGTTTTTTAAGCGCAAATTTGTTGAATGGTACCATTCGCGTTCATTCCGCCGGGCTGCCCATATTATTGCCATTTCAGATTACACAAAAAAAGATGTCATAAGATTTTTTGGAATTCCCGAATCAAAGGTGACTACTATTTATCCAGATTATAAAAGAATTTGTGATATTTTTTTGCCAGACCCTGTTCCCCTGCCGGAAAGATTTTTCTTTTTTGCCGCGACGATTAAAGAGAGAAAAAATGTTTTTACTATCGTGCGTGCCTTCATAAAATTATTAGATCGTCGTCCAGATTTGAATCATCATCTTGTTTTAGGAGGGAAAGCGGAAGGGCCTTACTATGAGTCGATCATGAAGTTTATTCGCGAGAACAAACGAGAGGATCGGATTCAGTTTCTTGGCCATCTCACAGAGCGACAGCTTTCGTATATTTATCCAAAAGCAGATGCCTTGGTTTTCCCGAGTATTGTAGAAGGCACAGGGCTTCCTGTACTTGAGGCCATGAGCTGCGGGACCCCGGTTATTACTTCCGACATTTGCGGACCATCAGAGCTCGGGGCGGAAGGTTCGGCCATCCTTGTTCACCCAGAAGATTCAGATGAGATGTCCGAAGCGATGGAGCAAATTGCGACAGATGACAATCTTCGTCAGGAACTCTCTTTTTCCGGAAAGAAAAGAAGCGATCTATTTTCTTGGGACAAAATCCCCGACCATTTGCCGGTGAAGAAATTCCTCGCGATAGCGGAAAAAATAGTTGGCTAATAGTGTTGTAATGTTGTATTATTTTATGACACCAGCGAGGATCAAATTATGTTTAGAAAACGTCTTAAATTAGCCTGGATCGTCTATAAAAAGCTCTATGGTAAATACAGCCAGCAGATGGTTATTTTGGGCTTTTTGGGCTTTTTCGGTGGGCTTCTTGAGGGGTTGTGAATCGGCACGCTTATTCCCTTATTTTCAATAATCACAAATCAGGGTTTTGGGGGTGATCCAGTGAGCCTTGGAATTCAGCAATTTTTTTCTTTTATTCATTTAGATTTGAGAGTTCGAACATTACTCGTTCTTATCTGTACTCTGTTCGTGATTAAGGCGGTGATTATTTTTATTTTTGATTATATCCAAGCCAGGATTACTTCGAATTACGAGAGAGAGGCGAAGTCAAAACTGTACGAGGATGCAATGGCAGCTTCTTGGCCGTTTTTGTTAAAGCAAAAGATTGGTCATCTTGAGAACTATATGACACAAGAGATGAAATGGGCGGTGAGGATTTTACAGATGATACCCGATCTTATCCTCGATGTGACCAGCTTCCTGATTTATTTTATAATTGCCTTACGGATTGCTCCGTATGTAACAGTTCTCGCAATAATTATTGGTGGTGTTTTGTTTTTATTGATGCGCCCGCTTGTAGTTCGCGTAAAGAACTATTCAAAAGAGGAACGATTGCTTCTCAAGGAAGTCTCGCATCAGGTAAACGAAAATTTTACCGGGCTTAAGACTATAAAAAGTTTGCAAGCTGAAGAACCTCTCGTTGACGAGGGGCGTAAGATTTTTAAACAGATTGAATTTTTGCGCCTGCGGATGCATGTTTCTAAGCATTTAACTCTCGATCTTGTTCAGCCGATTAGCGTTATTTTTGTTTCCGTGGTTTTCGCCGTATCTTATTTTCAAAAAGGCTTTAATCTCGCTGTTTTTGTGGCAACGGTCTATCTCATTCAGAGGATTTTTGTCTATATTGATAAGGCGCAGAGGACGACCAATCAGTTTTACTCTGGAATGCCTAATTTGCTTGCTTTGATTGATTTCTCGGATAACGTTCGTCGCGCGAGAGAACTTCCTGGTGGGGATAAAAAGTTTTCTTTTACAAAGGAGCTTGCCTTGCGTGACGTCGCATTCTCTTACGGGAAAGCGCGAACTACTCTTTCTGGAATTAATATCCGTATCAATAAAGGTGAGATGATTGGCATTATTGGGCCATCCGGCGCCGGTAAGACAACTTTGATTGATTTAATTTTAAGACTTTTTTCTCCAACTTCTGGCGTAATTGAGCTTGATGGACAGGCTATTTCGGACATCTCACTAGCTGAATGGCGAAAAAATGTTGGGTATGTTTCTCAAGAAATTTTTCTAAAAAATGCGACCGTTTTTGAAAATATTAGATTTTATGACGAGTCAATTTCTAAGGAAAAAGTGATCGAGGGGGCGAGACTCGCTAACGCAACACAATTTATTTCCGATCTTCCTAATGGTTTTGAGACAATGGTTGGAGAGAGAGGGGTTTATCTGTCAGCGGGTCAGCGTCAACGAATTGCACTTGCTAGAATTCTTGCTCGAAGTCCGGAGCTCCTTATCCTTGATGAAGCAACTGCGGCTCTAGACAACGAGTCTGAAAAAATGATTAAGCTCGCGATCGAAAACCTTCATGGAAAAGTGACGGTTATTATTATTGCCCATCGCCTTACTACGATCCTTGATGCTGATCGGATTATTGCTATTGATGACGGTAAGATTGTGGAGACTGGTGCTCCCGCAGATTTACTTGAAAATCATTCATCCTATCTGTACAAAGTTAATAATATCGGGTAATTTTACTTAATGAAGAAAGTCATTCTTATTTCCATTTCTCCGCAGAACGTTATCCGAAATCTGGTGTTATTCCCGGGGTCTCTTTTTGAGTTATTAGAGAATGACGCAAAAAAGGGAGATGATATGGAGATTGTCTATATTTTGGGCCAGAAAGTATATGACCAACATAGGGAATATTTTTATAGAGCCGGTAGTCACTTTAAGGTAGAGGTCGCGGAGTCTAAAAAAAATCGGAGTTTTTTGCAAAAAGCTTTTGAATTCTTTTTTGCATATTTTATCTATACTGATACTACAAAAACTCTCGCAACGATGAATCCACGACCAGAGGAGCCACCAGCCGGCGGAAAACCATATCTTGCTCCTCTTAAAATTTTTATTTCAAAGATATTTGGAAAATCGGAGTGGATGCGAAAGAAGTTTGTTCCGTATTTCTACCACAAGATTTTTGACGATCGACCATTTTCAAAAATATTTGATAAATATCAACCTGACCTTGTTGTGGTTCCGCATCTGTACTCTAGAAATGATCGCGGAGTTATGGCAGAGGCGAAACGTCGAGGAATTAAGACTGTTGGAATGATTAGTAATTGGGATCATCTTGATAAATATTATTTGCCATTCCAAGCCGATGTTTTTCTTGCTCAAAGTGAGCAGATTAAAAAATATGCCATGCTCTATCAATCATACGAAGAAAGTCAGATTAGGATTGTAGGCTACTCATACTTTGATGCTATTGCGAGTGGTCAGTACAAAAAAAGTCGAGAAGCAACGCTTGCCGAATTGGGGTTTCCTCCTAACTCGAAATATTGCATCTATATTTCCGGCAGTGCCTATTCAAAAG
>JBBUBG010000017.1:0-5597 GCA_038058345.1 Patescibacteria group bacterium
ACTAATATCGGTGAAGTATTAATAATTTCTGGCGCGCTTTTGCTTGGTTATCCCTTACCTCTCCTAGATGCACAAATTATCTGGCTTAATGTGATCACTGATACTTTTCTCGATGTAGCGCTTGCAATGGAACCTCTTGAGTCTGGGCTTATGATTGGAAAGTTCGAGCGTCCTAAAAAATGGATTGTGGATGGGCTCATGGCATGGAGAATGTTTTTTATGGCTGTTCCAATGGCAGTCGGCACACTATATTTATTTAAAGGATACATAGGAGCCGATATGACAAAAGCATGGACGATTGCCCTCACGACGGCAGCTGTCTTTCAGTGGTTTAATGCATGGAATTGTCGCTCTGAAAGCAAATCTATTTTTCAGATGAATCCATTTTCCAATAAGTTTCTGGTTGGTACTACTGCGATGGTTATATTTCTACAATTGTCCGCGCTCCATATGCCGTTTCTGCAAAAGGTCCTACATACCACACCTCTCTCGCTTTCAGAATGGCTTGTAATTATTCAGATTGCCGGGTCAATCATTTTGGTCGAGGAGATACGCAAATTCTTTTACCGAAGGAGGTTAATTTAAATCTTTATGAATTTGCTTAAAATAATTAAGGAATATATCCACAACAGGCCGATAATCAAAAAAGTGGTTGGAGTTATTTTAATTCTTGTTGGTTTTTCCTCCCTCCTTACTCCGCTTACGCCTGGTTCGTGGCTATTAATTATTGGTCTCGAATGGGTGGGGATACGCATTCTTTTTTTGGACCCGCTTCGCCGTAGCCCTCGCGAGGCGAGTAAATTAAAATTTTGGAAGAAAAAATAACATGAACCATAAAAAATCAGAGCTTTATTTTTTACTCATTCTTCTTTCGGGAATTTTCGTTCTCGCCCTTTTCATTTTCAAGCCCTTTCTTTACTCGCTTATCTTGGCATTAGTTTTTGCAACTGTCTTTGGACCAGTTCACAGAAAAGCACTCACTATTACGCGAGAGAGAAAGGGCCCAGCGGCGCTATTGGCTACAATCTCCGTTCTTGTCATCGTCATTGTGCCAATTACATTTTTAGGCATGCAGATTGTTCAGGAAGCAACACAGCTTTACTCTTCTCTCGTTGAGAACGGCGATGCAACTAACCCGCTTCGCAGTAGCTCTCGCCTCGGCGGAGCCTTTGGCGAAGCCTGGGTCAGCGAGGCGAGTCTTTCTCGTTGGGCGAGCGATACCATGCAGTACCTAACAAGATTTTCACCTGTACAAATAGAATTTTCCGTTGATGTCAACCAATACCTAAAGCAAGGATTGAGTTGGTTACTTCAGCATCTCGTTCCACTCTTTGCGAATGTTGCAAAAGCAATGGTAGGTGTCTTTATCTTCCTCGTCGCTCTTTATTACTTATTTAAAGATGGCAACAAACTGAAAAGAGCTATTGTTGCCTTAAGCCCATTGCAAGATATTCACGACGAAACAATTTTTAACAAACTTGCATTGGCGATTAATTCAGTCATCAAGGGGAGTCTTGCTGTAGCGCTCATTCAGGGCATATTAACCGCAGTCGGATTCGCTATTTTTGGAGTTCCTAATGCGGTTCTTTGGGGTAGTGTCGCGGCAATCGTCGCGCTCATACCCGGCATTGGAACAGCACTGGTACTCCTTCCTGGAATTCTCTATTTATATTTTAGCGGAGGAGGGATACTTTCCACGGTCGGTCTTTTTATCTGGGGGATGGTAGCTGTGGGACTTATTGACAACTTTTTGGGACCGAAACTTGTTGAACGAGGAATACTGCTTCACCCATTTTTGATCCTTCTTTCTATTTTGGGCGGTATTGGCTTTTTTGGACCTCTCGGATTCTTATTGGGGCCGCTCGTCTTGAGCATGCTTTTCGCTCTACTTGAGATTTATTTCGCCATTCGTAAAGAACACGAAGATCAATAAAAATTATTCCAAAATAGTTGAGTTTTTGACCAATCGCACTATAATAGATGAATCATGCCAGAACCTGTTGCTCCAAATGAATACTATCCACAGTCATCTGCTTCTATCTTTTGGGTTGAAGTAGATAAGGTAAAGCCAAATCCATATCAACCAAGAAAGGAGTTTAACGAGGAGCGATTAAAGGATCTTTCGGAGTCGATACGACAGTATGGCATTCTTCAGCCTCTTGTTGTTACCCGCCAAGAGGTTCAAAAAGAAGATGGTGGTATTGCTGTTGAATACGAGCTTATTGCCGGTGAGCGTAGATTGCGTGCGTCTAAACTTGCAGGACTTGCGCAGGTTCCCGTTTTAATTCGCGTTGGTGAAGATTCTGACAGAACCAAGCTTGAGCTCGCAATCATTGAAAATCTTCAAAGAGAAGATCTTAATCCGGTTGATCGTGCTCGCGCCTTCGAGCGTCTCTCAAAAGAGTTTGGATTTAAGCATGTTGAAATCGGCAAAAAAATGGGCCGTTCTCGCGAATATGTCTCTAACACAATTCGCATTTTGATGCTTCCTGCTGTAGTTCTTGAGTCTCTTACAAAGGGGGAAATAATGGAAGGTCATACCCGGCCGATTTTGATGCTTGCTGATCGTCCGGAAGAACAGATGACTTTGTATAAAGATATTATTTATAAAAAAATAAACGTGCGCGACGCAGAGCAGATGGCAAGGCGCATTGCGTATGACCGCGTGAGGAAACCTCATCGAGCCTTTGATCCCGAGCTTGTTGCAATGGAAGAGCGTCTCACAGAGAAGCTCGGAACTCGCGTGCAGATTGAGAGGAGAGATTTAAATGGAATGGTTAATGGCAAGATTATAATCGACTTTTTCTCTCCTGATGAATTAAGAAATATCTTGCATCTAGTCCAGACTGGTTTACCAATGGGGCAGGTGAGTGGAGCGCATGATTCTCGTCAGCAAGAAGATGTGATCATTCCTGAAATAAAAGAGGAGCGTCAGACAGACGAAGAACTGTACGGCATAAAAAACTTCTCTATTTAGTTTTTGATTTTGTGGCGGAAATTCCGAGTGCGGTGCGAATATGTTTTTTTGCCATCGCTGTTTTAGTTATCTCGAGCCAGCGCGATGAAGGCTTACTATTTTTTTTGGTTTCAATTTCTACAACGTCACTATTTTTTAAATGCGTCTCAAGTGAGACAAATTTGCCATTAATTTTTGCTCCGGAAGCATGGTCGCCAACATCTGAATGTATGGCGTAGGCAAAGTCGAGTGTGCTCGAGCCTTCGGGTAGTTCGATCACGTCTCCTTTTGGGGTAAATGTAAAAACACGATCGACAAAAAAATCGATTTTTAAATTTTCTAGAAAATCTCCGGATTCGGCGAACTGCTTTTGCCAGTCAATCAATTGGCGAACCCAGGCAAGTTTTTTAGACAAGATTCCGCCGGTACGAGGTTTGCCAGATTCGGTGTACGCGATATGGGCTGCGATACCAAATTCTGCTTCTTTGTGCATCTCCTTAGTTCGTATTTGAATTTCTACAACATGACCATCTCCAGTAAAGACAGAGGTGTGAATGCTTTGATATCCATTTAGTTTTGGGAGCGCAATGTAGTCTTTCAATCTTTCTGGTACAGGTCTCCACATCCCGTGAACTATTCCAAGCACCTGGTAGCTATTTTCGAGAGTCGGGACAATGACTCGTATCGCGTAAATATCATTTATTTTTGAGATATCGAGGTTTTTTTCAGAACGAAGAAGTTTTTTGTAGAGACTATATAACTCTTTTTCGCGATAGCTAACATCGGCGTCCTTAATTCCTCTGCCTGCGAGCTCTTTTTGCAAATGGCGGTAGGTCTTCTCTAGATATTCTGTGTCGATACCAATCCCATCTTTTCGCAGTCGTTTGACCATCTCAAATTCGGCAGGATATGCATGTGGAAAAGACGATCGTTCGAGCTGTTCCCGCAATTTGCCCATTCCGAGACGATCAGCCAATGGCGCATAAATTTCAAGAGTCTCGATCGCAATACGTTTTCTTTTTTCCGGTTTTACGAATTCAAGAGTTCTAACATTATGGAGACGATCTGCGAATTTGACGATGATGACCCGAATGTCTTTTGCCATTGCAACAAAAAGCTTTCTCAAATTTTCAGCCTGCCTGTCCCTCCCTTGGTATTTTAGTTTTCCAAGCTTAGTTACTCCCTCTACCAAAAAAGCAATTTCTGGGCCGAATATTTTCGAGAGCTGTTCTTCTGTGATCTTTGCGTTATCAATTGAATCATGGAGAAGGCCAGCGGAGATTACTTCGGCGTCCATTTGAAGTTTCGCGAGATTTCTTGCCGTATGGCAAAGATGCACTAAATAGGGTTCACCAGAAAAACGTATTTCGTCTTTGTGCGCACTGTCTGCGAAATCATACGCTTTCTCGACGAGTGCTTTGTCGGTCGCGGTGAGCCTTGTCTGTGCCGCAAAAATATCTGCAAGTGTGCAGTTTCCTATGCCAGTTTGTGTGGGTTGTGGTTCGGACATAATTTGTCAGAGCATCTTTCGGGGATAGTTTTGGTTCCTTCCATCATTAATTTACCGCAAATAGTGCAGTTTCGACCAGTTGGTTTAGTTTTCATATTAAATTTACAATCGGGATAATTCGAGCATGAGTAGAAAGATCCGAATCGTCCCTTTTTTTCAACCATTGTTCCGTCCTTGTTTGGACAAGCTATTCCAGTGTCTCCGAATGTTGGCTTAGACTCATCTTTCTCGATGAATTTGCATTTAGGATATTTATCACATCCAATGAATGCTCCGAATCTTCCGGTGCGCTCTATCAATTCACCTTTCCCGCATTTCGGACAGATTTTACCAGTTGATTTCGGTTTTTCAATTTCTGCACCATCGATAGTGCGAGCCCCTGTGCATTCGGGGAATTTATCACAGGAGTAGAATTTGCCACTTCTTGAAAGTTTGATGATCATCTGGCTCTTGCAGATAGGGCATTTCATTTCGAGTGGAGCAGGGCCAAGGTCTGACATTTTTGGGAGCTTTTCTTTTTCTTTTATTTCTTTTTCAAAAGGGCCATAAAAAGCCGAAAGAATTTTTTCATATTTCTTTTCGCCCCGCGCTATTGCGTCGAGATCTTCTTCCATCTCCGCAGTGAAATCATCACCAATAATTCGCTCGAAGTTCTTTTCTAAAAATTCAGAAACTACTTCGCCTGTTTCAGTTGGAATTAGCGATCGATTTTCTTTGTCGACATATTTTCTAGAAACAAGAGTTTCAATAATTGAGGCGTAAGTAGAAGGACGGCCGATTCCTCGTTTCTCAAGCTCTTTAATTAGCCCAGCCTCTGAATATCGGTGAGGAGGTTCAGTTTCCTTTCGAGTAGAGATTGAGGAGATGAGAGATAACGGATCGTTTTCAGAAACTTTTGGCAGTATCACATCATCACCCGCTGCGTCAGGATCTGCGGATAGCCACCCCTTGAACGTTATTCGTGAGCCAGTTGCTGAAAAGACGGGAGTGTCTTTGTTTGCATCTATGGGGAGAGCTTCGATTTTTGTCCTGCTAAGTTTGGCGTCTGCCATTTGGCTAGCGACTGTGCGTCCCCAGATAAGATTGTATAATTTCTGTTCTGATGCGCTTGCTCCTGCTTTGAGTACCGTC
>JBBUBG010000018.1:0-2324 GCA_038058345.1 Patescibacteria group bacterium
TCGCTCACGCGCAAGCGCTGGATCCAGCCAAGCGAGCGGAGCTAGAGGCTAATCTCGCGAATATAGAAAAAGAGATTGAGACACAGCGCCTTCTTCTTTCAAGTAAACAAAAGGAGTCCGTATCTCTTGGGCGAGATATTTCGATTCTAAATACCCAAATAAAAAAATCAGAGCTTGCAATAAAAGGAAGGACTCTATCCATTCAAAAATTATCAGAAGACATTGCGTCAAAAAAAGGCAAAATCGGAGAGTTGAGTGAGCAGATGACAAAAGATCAATCATCACTTTCTGAATTTACGCGTGAGAGAGCAAAGCTCGATGACTCGTCTTTTTTTGAGCTTCTTCTTCAGCAGGAAAATTTATCTCAATTTTTGAGTGACGCTGATCAGTTTGGAATGGTTGAGAGTTCGCTTCACGATCTGCTTGATGAAATTAAAGATACAAAACAAAGCACAGAGGAGGCCAAGACGGCGCTAGAAGAAAAGAAAACAGAGGAGCTTGAGCTAAAAGGAATTCAGGAGCTTGAGAAGAGGCGAACAGCAGAAAAAAATACAGAGAAACAGAAAATTCTAAAAGACAGCAAGGGAAAAGAAAAAGAGTACCAGAAAATTTTGGCTTCACGAGAAGCAGATGCGGCCGCCATTAGGAGCGCACTTTTCCAGCTTTCTGGAACGACGGCAATCCCATTTGGAGTGGCACTTGAGTACGCAAATTTCGCATCGCAGAAAACTGGAATTCGGCCGGCTTTTCTTCTTGGGATTATCGCGGAAGAAACAAATCTTGGTGAAAATATTGGAAAGGGAAATTGGCTTGTGGATATGCATCCTACTAGAGACAGGCCTGTGTTTGAGCAGATCACTTCAAAACTCGGACTTGATCCAAATAAAATGCCGGTCTCGAAAAAGGCGTGGTATGGGTGGGGCGGGGCGATGGGGCCAGCTCAATTCATTCCATCAACATGGGTTTTATATGAATCAAGAGTGGCGCAGGTACTTGGAAAATCAGTGGTAAGTCCGTGGGATCCAAAAGATGCGTTCACTGCATCTGCGATTTTGCTTACAGACAACGGAGCAGTAAATGGCAATTATGCGTCGGAGCGTTTAGCCGCATTGCGCTATCTCGCTGGGTGGAAAAACGCAACCAAATCCGCCTATGCTTTTTACGGCGACGATGTCATGGGCCTCGCCTCCAAATTTGAGCGCCAAATTGATATTTTGAGTAGGTAAAAACAGCACACAGGGTAGTCCTGTGTATTAGTCAGGAAGCAGCCGCTGCCTTTGCCTCTAAAAAAGTCCTCGGTTCTCGCCCCTCATTTCTCCTGAAGGGTTCAAAAAACAGGATGAAATGAGAAAGGCGCCAGACTATTTTTATAGACAAAGGCAGCGGCGGCTTCGCATTACGTACCCTTGACAACCCATAAGTAATGCTATACTGTTTTGGCATGAGGGGGGGTGAAATTTACACTCTTCCCAGATTAAAAACGGAGGTACTAGTTGTGTTTGCACGAGTCAAAAGGGTGATTGTGAAGATCGCTAACGGTCGACGGGAAAGGGATTGGCTGCTCGGCGTTTTTGCCAAGCGTTACCGCAAGCGGTTCTCTGCCTCTCCTCAAGGTAAAAAGAAGATTGTCATCGAGTCGAAAAAAGGGAAGGAACTCTTCTTCTCCTTCGAACCTGGCGTTGGCGGCATCGTGCCGATCGTCAGAGCTGGAGAGAAGGGAGAGAACTTCGGCCTCTGTGGGTTCTTTCCCAAAACAGGGGAGCCGCTTAACGTGGCGATCGAGAGAGTCGTTGACATTTGACCCTAGACGGGGACACGGGGCTGATTCAGGTAGGCGCAAACAATGTGCTCCTGGGTCAGCCCTATTTTTATATATTGGAGGAACAAAGAATTTACCGTCAGTGATGAGGGGAGGGAGGCGAGAACCGAGGACTTTTTTAGAGGCAGGGGGCGCTGGTGATTCATTTAGTTTGCACTGTAACCAAATATTTGGTACAGTCTGGAGGTCATGAAAGCCGATATACATCCTACATATTTTACAGAATCCAAGGTTACCTGCGCTTGCGGTAACGTTTTTACTGTTGGTTCAATTAAAAAAGAGATCGCAGTTGAAATCTGCAGTCATTGTCACCCATTTTTCTCTGGGAACGATAAGGTTATCGATACTGCTGGTCGCGTTGAAAAATTCAAGGCACGCACTGCAAAAAAGGCTCCAGCTCGCAAGAAGAAGGTCGTCGCAAAATAACTTTTTTAACAAAAAAAAACGGAAGTCTTCCGTTTTTTTTGCTATCATAATTATTATGGAAGAAATTTTATCCAAAATC
>JBBUBG010000019.1:0-5569 GCA_038058345.1 Patescibacteria group bacterium
AAAAGTTGGGGGGCCGCCGCTTCGCGGCGGCCCCACTAAAAAATCCTCCACAAAGGACGATCGCCAAAATCTCCGGAGCAAATCCAAACGATCTCGCCGTAATACCCACAACAAAACCAAGCACTAATGATATACTCGCATAACGAACAAAATTTAAATCAATCATGACACTCGGAACTCATATTATAGTAGCGACAGCTGTATCAAAAGCTATTATTCCAACTGGAAATATTCCACTTATTTTTGGGGTTAGTCTTGCTAGTCATTATCTCGTCGATGCCATTCCTCACTTTGACTACGAATCTAGTATGTTAAAAAAAGATGAGATCAATCCGATGATCATTCGGACAAATTTTTCACCCAAATTAGCGATCAAAGACTTTACGAAATTTGGGTTTGATCTATTTTTAGGTCTTATTATTTTATACTTATCTGTAAAAAATAATCTACAAATTACAGGCATCACTCCTTATGTTGCAATTATAATCGGAGGAACACTTCCCGATCTTCTACAATTTCTTTACGCTATTTATAAAAAACCACCACTGACTTATTTTCAAAAATTCCATGATTTTTGGCACTCAAAACTTCGCCTAAAAGCAACACCAAGCGCAATTGCTTCACAAATCGCAATAGTAGCTCTATCTGTATTTTTAATTACGCGCTAGTTAGTTAACAAAAAGAGAACCGTGATTTACCCCCTGCTCTGATTCATCCATCGCGATATTTGAAAGTGCATCAGCCTCTTTGTTTTTTTCTCTAGGAATATGCACAAATGAAATATTAGGAAACTCGGCAACTTTGAAATTCCATATTTTGATAAAAAGCGGAAAAAGCGACTCTTCCCTTATCTGATAAATTCCAGAAAGTTGACGAACCACAAGCTCCGAATCCATTCTCATTTCAACATAAACAGTCTTTCGTTTTTTATCGGGAACGATCTTCTTTAGAGTTTCAAGCGCCAAAATTACAGCCGAATATTCAGCAAAATTATTCGTAGCATGCCCAAGAGCTTTATGCGCCCGAGAAATCATTTTCCCCTCTCCGTCGGTGATATATGCCCCAGCCCCTGAAGGCCCCGGATTCCCCCTAGCTCCCCCATCTGTATAAGTAATATAGTGAATCATAGTAAGAGTATTATTCCTCTGAGATACAATTTCTCTTCCCTCATGTTTAAATATAAATCACACTTTTCAGAACTTCGTCACGAATCATTGATTTTAAGGCACGAGGTGTTCCGATATCAACTTTTTTTTGAAAAATATTTTCCAAAAAAAGATTAAGGCCAGCAAATTCAAAAAGGCCAATCTGCTGCTTGAATTCTACAAGAAAATCAATATCACTTTTCTCAGTCGCAGTCCCCTTCGCAACTGATCCGAAAACCCCTATTTTTGAAAGTGAAAAATCACGCTCAAGAATCTCGCAGTTTAAACTAATCTCTTTTCTAATCTTTTCCAGTTCGATATTCATGCAATTATTATAGCAAAGGCAGATCGAAATCACCAGAGAACTGCTACCTTTCTATGATCTCGACAATTTTTAGACGCAATGTGGCGGGATGGCGAAAAGTATCTTTTTCGATGTGAGCAAGTAGGGAGATGCGGGCGCCGCTTCGCTGTGCCCGCTCCCGCCCTGCAAAAAATTTAATTGCCTTCACCAATGACCCATTTTGAGAAAGCGTAAGTTCAAGGTGCTCGTTCATTTTTCCAAACATGCGCGAATTTTCGACAACAATATCCTCAAAAAGAAACAGCGGCTTTGGATTTCCCATCCCAAACGGAGCCAACATCTGAATCAATTTATAATTATTCCAATTAACATCCTCGACATAAAGCGTTGTGTCCGGACTACTTTTTTTCGCACCTTGAGTATCTATTTTTTCCGAAACGTCATAAGCGAGAGACATAATTTCGAGCAATTTATTTTCAGTACCCCTTGCGACGGAAAAACCCCCAGCTGCTTCATGTCCTCCAAATCCAGCGAACGTTCCAGCTGGAGCAGAAGCCATAAGTGCAACGATATTTACTGTTCCGTCCGAGCGACATGATCCTCTAAGCTCCTCACTTTCAAGACCTCCCCAAACAAAAGCACTTTTCCCATAACGTTCTACTATCCTTGAAGCGGCAAGCCCAACTACCCCCGGGGACCAATTTTCTGAACCAGCGACAATAACAGACGAAGTAGGCGACTCACCCAATAATTGCTCAACCTCCTCAATCATTTTCGCAACCGAACTTTTGCGAGAATTATTTAATTTTTCAAGATGTTCTGCCAATGGCTCTGCGGTAGAAATGTCGTCAGCTGAAAGTAATCGCAAAGCATCAATCGGTTCTCCCATTCGACTAGCAGCATTAATCCGCGGGCCAATGCTAAAACCAACATCTTCTTCTGAAAGATCCCGCAAATTTACCCGAGCCTTAGCTAATAAAGCCCGCAGGCCTGGGCGTTTTGTTTGTTGTAAAACCTTAAGTCCATAATATGCAATGACTCTATTCTCCCCTACGAGTGGAACCATGTCAGCGATTGTCGCAAGCCCCGCGAGATCGAGAAGCCATTTCTCAAATCCGAGAGGAACATCCAAAATCTTTTTTTTTCGTCCCCACAAAAAAAGCGCACACACTAATTTCCACACAGTCCCCGATCCAGAAAGAAACTTAAATTCATAATTGTCTCCAGCTTTTTTATTATTAATAATCGCATAGGCATCGGGTAATTTTTCGCCGGGAAGATGGTGGTCTGTGATTATTACATCAATGTTAAGCGAATTAGAATGCTCAACTGAATCCAAATCCGTGATCCCGGAGTCAACCGTAATAATGAGCTTCGATCCTTCCTTTGCTAATAAATCAATCCCCTTACAGTTCATTCCATAACCTTCTTTGTGGCGATGAGGAATATAATGCGTGTAATTTTTGTACCCAATTTTTTTAAAAAAATCCCCTAAAATAACAGAGCCTGGAATACCATCACAATCGTAATCCCCCCAAATTGCTACCCGCTCCTTTTTTTTGATTGCCTTAAAAATCCGCTTAACGGCTCGCTCCATCCCATCCATTAAAAACGGATCTAGTAAATCTCGTTCATAATCCGGATATAAAAACTTAAGAGCCTCGTCCTTTCCCGTGATTCCACGTTTTTCTAGAAGCAACCTCGCAAGAGCCGGAATAGAATCCATAGGAGAGTATTGTAGCATCTGATTGAAACTTCCAAAGAAACCTCATAAGATGAGGAGTATCATGAATAATTGCATCTTCTGTAAAATTGCGAAGGGAGAAATCCCAAGCCAAAAAGTCTTCGAAAACGATGACTTTTTAGCGTTCTTGGATATAAAACCGATCAATCTCGGACACACCCTACTCATCCCAAAAGCACATTACGAAAACATTTTTGACTTACCATGCGAAATAACCAGCAATATGGCGGACCTATTCCAAAAAATAGCCAAGGCGATCAAAGACGCGACCGGCGCAGGAGGAGTTAACATTTCAATGAACAATGGCGAAGTGGCTGGTCAAATTGTTCCCCACGCCCATATTCACATAATCCCCCGCTTCAAAGAAGACGGCTTCAAGCACTGGAGATCCAAAGTAACCACAACCGAAAACGAACTAGCCGAAACCGCTGAAAAAATTAAAGCCCTTTTGTAATTTCGCATTTGGCCGAGGGGAACCCTCGGCCAAATTAAGCCTTTATTTTATTGGGTTCTAGTAAACAATGCGTCGATGCCGGGGAGGGTGCCTGTCGCAAGGAAGTCGAGCATTGCTCCGCCAGCAGTTGATGCAAAACCGAAATCATATTCAAGGCCAAGTAGGCGAATGCAGGCAATGGTATCTCCACCTCCAACTATTGAAAAGGCTTCCGTGTTCAACGCGATAGCCCGAGCAACATCTTCTGTCGTTCCGATAAACCCTTGCTCATACTGACCTAGCGGGCCATTCCAGAGGATAAATTTAGCTTTAGCCACCGCATTATTGATATTAGAAACAGTTGCTGGTCCGACATCTTTAATTATTTCATCAGACATTACGTTCTCCACAGACGTAATCCTCTTTCCAGTCGGACCAACAACCTGAACATCCACGGGCGCAATTACTTTTGGATTTTTAATCAGACTTGAAATGTCTACAGATGGATCTGAAAGTGATTTACCTATCCCATGCCCAGAAACACGAAGTAGGTCATTCGCAAGAGCGCCAACAATATAAATCTCATCAGCTAGCGAGAGAAACTTCTGAATCAAAGGAAGTTTTGTCGTAAACTTTGCTCCTCCCAAAATCACAACAAAAGGATGTGGTGCGTCAAAAGCTTTCGATAATTCTTCGTATTCATCCAAAAAGGAAATGCCAGCAAAACTTGGCAAGAATTTTGGAATTCCAACAATTGAAGCATGTGCTCTGTGCGAGGCCGAAAAAGCATCGTTCACAAAAATATCTGCGCGAGCAGAAAGAGCGCGAGCAAAACTATCGTCAGCCGCCTCTTCCCTTGGATCAATACGTAAATTGTCTAAAAGGATGTCGTCCGGCAAGAGATGCGTGCTTAAAAGTTCACGAATGAGATTAAAATCAAGCGGTGAATTAGATGCAAAGTGCGTCGCAATTACTATTTTGGCTTTCCTCTCATGTAGCCATTCGATCATGGGGAGAGCTCGGCGCAAACGAAAATCATCTAAAATTTTTCCTTCAGAAACAGGCAAATTAAGATCGAGGCGCAAAAGAACTTTTCGGCCGGTAACATTTGTATCTCGTACAGAAGGAAGAATTCTCATTGTTTAAGCAGGTCAAGAAAAGATTTAGTCAAACTTTCTCGACCAATAAGCAACCCTTGGACTCCACCATCAGAAAGAAAAAACTGCGCATTTTTTTTATCAACAGAACCTCCGTATAAGATGGAAAGTGAAATTGCCTGTTCGGTACCAATCATTTTCGATAAAACACGACGGATATAGACACTCATTTCGTAGCACTGGGCCGGCGTAGCCGGCCCAGTTGGACTCTCACCAATAGCCCAAACCGGCTCATAGGCAATCATCAATTTACCAAGATTTTTTTTCGGAATTTTATCGAGCGCCCCCTCGAGCTGTTTTATAATGAAAGAAAAATATTCTCCCGCCTCATCACGCACTGATTCCCCAACACAAAGAACAGGCCGGAGGGAAGATTTTATTGCAATAAGTAATTTTTTGGCAACAATATCATCACTGTCCCCTCTTGCGCGCCTTTCCGAATGGCCAACCAGTACAACCTTGACACCCATATCTAAAAGCTCATAAGCCGAAACCTCTCCAGTAAAAGCTCCTTCCACCTCCGAAGATAGATCTTGAGCGCCAAGAGTGAAAGATTTAAATTGAGATACCGTTTCTATAAATGGAAAGGGCGGACACAAAACAACTTCTGTTTTTGAAAGCCCGTCGCTAGCTTGAGAGATAAGTTTCGCACGATCATGCGCCTCCTCTTTAGTTTCGGGATTCATTTTCCAGTTAGCGATAATGATTCTTTTGGACATTTTGTATCTTAATTATACACAAAAAACTATTTTATTGGGCCACTTCTTTCCATGTCCCAATCTGCCA
>JBBUBG010000020.1:0-4548 GCA_038058345.1 Patescibacteria group bacterium
GCCGCGGACGGACGTAGCGCCTCTATTCTTTCGGTCGCAGTAGTGGAAAAAGCTGGGTTTCGTGGGCGGATTTATCTTCAAAAAAAGCGAAAAGTCGTTCGGACACTCCAAAGCCGAAGGCTGGAGGCATTCCGTATTCCATGGCATTAAGATACGATTCATCAAGCCGTTGAGCTTCGAGATCTCCACCAGCACGCAAAATCTCCTGCTCTTCAAAACGGGTTCGCTGATCGAGTGGATTATTTAATTCAGAAAAGCCCTTCCCCATTTCTGATCCAGCTAAAATAACCTGGAAGCGTTCAACTTCATCGGGATTTTTTTCAGAACGCTTAGCAAGTGGTTCAAGAAAAACAGGAACACCAACAAGAAACGCTGGGCCTGCGATTGTCTTTCTAATACTCTTCCACATTTGATCCACCGCGCGCGCCTTGTTTGCTCCAGACTCCAATTCAACACCTCCTTTTTTTGCAGATAAAATGGCTTCTTCTTCGGTGCAGTAAAAAGGATCAATTCCAAACTGTTTTTTAATTTCTTCGCCAAAATGAATTTTGGGCCAATCAATGGACAAATCTACCTCATGCCCACGGATAGTAAATTTTTCTCGGCCATAAACAGTGCTTGCAATAAATCGATACAAATCCCGCACCATCACCATCCCCTTTTCATAGTCGCTATATGCTTCATACCATTCGCATTGAGTATAGTCCTGAACATGCTCACTAGACTGACCCTCGTTTCGAAAAATACGGCCAATCTCAAAAACTTTTGGAAAACCCGCCACAAGCAACCGCTTCTGCCACAACTCTCCTGCTGAAATTCGTAGATATGCATCTATATCCAAAGCATTGTGATGTGTTAAAAATGGCCGAGCATCTGCACCACCAGGACTTGTTTCAAGTACAGGAGTCTCGACTTCAATAAAATCTCGTGACTCCAAAAATGACCTCACCGCTCGCCAAAAAGCAGACTTTCGAATAAAAATAGCTCGCAAATCTGCATCAAGAAGAATGGCGATTTCGCGCTCACGAAGACGAAGCTCTTCATCTTTTAGTCCATACCATTCATCTGGTATTGGTCGTAGTGACTTAGAAAGCATTCTCCATGATGAGGCCTTTAGCGACGGAGCCCCGCGCTTAGTAGTGAAAGCAGCACCCTCAATTTCCAAAAAATCCCCCTTATCCACAGTGGTAGAAAAAAGAGTAAACAAATCTGCATTCATCTCCGACTCCTGAAAAACAACCTGAGCCTTTCCTGTTCCATCAAAAATATCAACGAACATAATTCCGCCCTGTCCTCGAAGAGACATCACTCGACCTGCGACAGTTTCAATCTTTCCGGAGTCCTGAAGCTCGCCAAATTTTGAAGTAAAATCCTCGCATGAAATTGTGCGACTAGAATGTATCGGATATGGGTTCACCCCAGAAGCGCGCAAGGCTTCTAGCTTCTTTATCCGCTCATTTCGGATATCATCGAACGTAGACATAAATTAGGCAATCTCGATAATTGTATAATCCACTTTTCCATTTGGAGTTACAATAGAAACAACGTCATCCTTCTTTTTCCCAAGCAACCCAGCCCCTAATGGAGATTCATTTGAAATTTTTTTCTCTGAAATGTCGGCCTCTTCTGAACCAACAATAAAATATTTCTGATTCTCATCTGACCCCTTTCTCGAAACTACAACATTTGAACCAATTTCTACAACCTGCGAATGGTGCTCCTTAACAACAACGATGTTTTTTAAAATATCCTCCAATTTAAGAATCCGGTCCTCCGTTTTCCCCTGATTATCAAGCGCCTCATGATATTCTGCATTTTCAGAAAGATCTCCCAGCGACTTTGCAAATTCCAAGGAATCAGCAATCTCCTTTCTTTTTGTTGTCTTCAAAAAATCAAGCTCTTGTTCTAACTCAAGCTGTTTTTCCTCTGTTAAATAATGATCGCTGTTCATGGAATAAGGATAACAAAAAAAATGAGATGAGTCAACGCAACCCAGACGTCAGATAACTGGATGAATATAAACTCATCCAGTCAAGCAATTGACGCATGACATACACTCCCCCAATAGTGTTCGCTCGCTTTCCGCTTTCCATTACAACAGAAAATGAATATCTTGGATGATCGTATGGAAAAAATCCCTCAACCCAAGAATTAACATTTGCTTTTGATATCCCCAGCTCTGCTGTTCCTGTTTTTGCAGCCACTGCCACTTGCGCGATATTGAGCCCACCTGCTGATCCCGTATTGACCGCCATGCGCATTCCTTCCCTGACTACCTTAAGCGAAGACTCATCGGCCACAATATCACGCACTGAAATTGGAATTGGTAAGTCTCTCTTAAGAATTGTTGGTTGTACCAATCGGCCAGTTGCGATACCTCCGATCGCGCGAGCCATCTGGAGAGCCGTTACTTGAAATCCATATTGACCGATTGAGGTGTGATATGTGTCTCCAATACGCCATGGCTCACCTTTAAAATTTTCTAATTTCCAGGCGGGGCTTGGGACAAGACCGACTCCCTCTCCTTCAATTTCGATCCCAGTTTTTTCACCAAGACCGAACATGTTCGCATATTGTTCTATTTTTGCGATTCCAATTCCCTTTTGATTTTCATAACCTCCTCCAACCTCATAAAAATATATGTTGGAAGAAACTGCGATGGCCTGACGCATATCAACCCAACCATGCGCCTTCCAGTCATTAAAAACAGTTTTTTGTGTTTTATCATACGGGTTCACGATCGATATTGAACCTGTTGAAAGAATCTTTTTTTCCGGCGTAATTACTTTTTCGGTAAGTGCGGCTATCGCCATAATTGGCTTAACAATTGAACCAGGAGTATAAAGTCCTGAAATTGCTCGATTAAGAAACGGCTTCCCGGGATCTCTAATGTATTGATTAATAAGATCATTATCATCCCCAAGGGTCATGACATTTGAGTCATATTCCGGATAGCTCGCCATTGCCAGAACTTCCCCAGTATAAACATCCATGATCACCCCCGCTCCACCAGTAAAACCGCGCTCTTTTGCAAGAGATTTTATAGTTTCAAATAATTTGTTTTGAATGAGTGAGTCAACGGAAAGAGTAACATTTTTTGAATCTACTGGCGGTCGAAAAACATTTTCAGATTGCAATACGCCCTTAACATCCACTTCAGCAACCTTAAGTCCAGGTACTCCACGAAGTTCCTTGTTAAATATCTTTTCAATTCCAGCCTTACCAATAGGCTCTTCAGAATAAGAATTCTCTGCAGCTAAATCGAGCTCGGATGGAAGTCCCACATATCCAAGAAGATGAGATAGCCCCGATATCTTTATATATTTTCTATCCGCCCCGCCAGACGCGAGAGTTACTCCATTCCTATCTACAATCTGACCACGCTCCGCGAAGACCGGAATATTTCGGAGGTGGTTATTCTCACTTCTCTCGCGATATGCTGAGCCCTTTATTACTTGTAAAAAAGAAGCGCGCGAAATAAAAACAAGAAAAACAACAAGAAACGACACCACGAGTCCAAACATTGCCTTATTCGAAATCGGTTTTTCAAATCTTCCCTCGAACTGTTGCTCGTCAAGAGATGGCAGATTTGCGGCATCAAGAAAGATTTCATCAGGCGCAATCTCCCCGCTTCGCGATTTACCGCGAAAGAAATTCCTAAAAGCGGACAGCACGTTTCGCAACATATGAAATAATTATTGAAAGTAATGAAAAAATAGTGTAGATTCTTTCTCCAATTCCTCCTGCGCCATAATAATAGTCGATAAGAACAGAAACTAAAAGAAACTCAATATAATTTTTGAAGTATAAACACCCAAAAAGTCCAATTGCAAAAAAACCATACCATGGAGACAATGAGGCTGATGCAATAAGCAAAATAAAATATAAGAAACGGATCATTCGATAATATGGGTAGCTAAATCAACAACGACATAACGAAGCATCGAGATAGAAAAAGGTGCTCGTGCCAAAATAGTGGCAAATGCTGAAGTTTCTTCCCTCTTAATATCACCAACAATCGCAACAACATGAGGTTTAATTCCAGTAGTAAGTAATTCTGCGCCCATCTCAACCGCGACCGTTCTTGGAAGGACAATCCCAAACTCACCATTTCCGCGACCTTCTGCTGTTACATCAACAATCGTTCCCGCCGTGGAAGAAAGCAAAAAAGAATTTTTTGTTGAGGGAGATGAAAAAAGGCGCACCCGAGAACTGTTTTCGGAGACAGACTCAATATTGCCAATTGCAATATCGCCCAAGACAAAGACCAACATCCCAACTTTTACGTTATCTTTGTAACCAACATCGATAATTAATGTGTCATAGAGAATACGCGGAGGACGAACTAATACTGCTGACACAAGGGGCTTTGAGATTTCATTTTCCGAACGTAAAAGTAGCTGTTTTAAATCAAGATTTTCTGCAAGTAATGCATTTTTAACGAGAAGCTCTGATTGAAGCGCCGAAATTTTTTCTTCATTTTTGGCTAAATTCTGTGCATCGAAAATACATGAGAACAAAGAAGATGCCGAGGGTGGGGGGGGGGGG
>JBBUBG010000020.1:4558-7109 GCA_038058345.1 Patescibacteria group bacterium
CCCCCCGCCACCCAGAGCGGCTCAAAAGCCCTAAAAAAAACCGTACCAATAAAATTCCCAAAAAAAATAATTAAAATTACAAAAGACACAAAAACAGCAAGCGGTATCATTGCACGCTTCTTTTGAAAAAGTCGCCTATCTGGGAGGTAGTTCATCATCACGATCAAGTAGCGTCTCTGCATATGAAGGAATATCTTCTAAAATAATCCCCGCCCCTCGTACGACCGCAGTCAATGGGTCTTCTGCTAAATGAATTTCAAGATGTAATTCTGCCTGTAGTAACTTAACAAGCCCGCTCATAAGTGCGCCACCTCCAGTTAGTACAATCCCACGGTGCATGATATCTGAAACGACCTCCGGTGGCGTCGACTCAAGCACCTCCTTAATTGCGTCAACCAAGCTGGCGATCGAGGAACCAATCGCCTCTCTCACATCCGAATCAGTAACTACAACTTCACGAGGAAGTCCGGTAATTAAATCTCTTCCCCTCACCGAAGCCTGTAGTGGATTCGAAGTCGCTTCACCAACTGCTCCAATCGCAATTTTGACATCCTCCGCCGTTTTTTCGCCGAGTAGGATCTTAAATTCTTCCCGAATGTAGGTTGAAATATCCGAATTAAAACGATCTCCTGCGATGTGCAAACTTTTTGATCTAACAATTCCACCAAGTGAGATGACTGCAATGTCGGTTGTCCCTCCTCCGATATCAACAATCATACTGCCAACTGGATCATGGATTGGAAGCCGAATCCCGATCGCCGCCGCCATTGGCTCTTCAATAAGATACACTTCTCGTGCTCCTGCATTTTCGGCAACATCTCTGACCGCTCGTCTTTCTACATTTGTAACTCCAGACGGAACACCGATCACAACTCGCGGACGCATAAATTTATTCTTTCCGTATGTACGCGCTTTTTTTAAAAAGTACGAGACCATCTCCTCCGTCACTTCAAAATCAGAGATCACTCCACCGACAAGCGGACGCACCGCCACAATGTGATTCGGAGTTCGCCCAATCATCTGTTTCGCTTCTCCGCCCACGGCAACAATTCTGCCCGTCTTTTGATTGATCGCAACGACAGATGGTTCATTTATTACAATCCCGTGTCCCTTAACATAAACGAGAGTATTTGCAGTACCAAGATCTATGCCAATATCATGAGAAAAAAGTTTATAAAGGCGATTTTTCATACGTTATTGTTCCAGTGGTTCTGTCTTTCCATTCGATCTTTTCTTCCTTTAATGTTTTACCTGAAATAACCAAACGCTTCGGAATTCCCATCAACTCTGCATCGGCAAATTTTTCTCCAGCTGAAACATCACGGTCGTCATACAGCACACGCATCCCCTTTTTTGTATAATACTCATAAAAAACTTTCGCCCCAGCAGTGAGTCCGACTAGATGAATATCAAATGGCGAAACTTCTTCTGGCCAGATAATTCCCTTTTCGTCAGACAAGGCTTCAACGATCGTTCCCATCAAACGACCGATTCCAATTCCATAACATCCCATAATAACAGGCTGTTCGATTCCCGTTTCATCTTTGTATGTCATCCCAAAAGCGTCGGAAAATTTCGTCTTCAATTCAAAAATATTTCCAACTTCAATCGCCTTTGCTTCTCGATACGCACCAGAATCAGATTTACATGCAGGACATTTCATCTTCTCTTTGAAAATTTCCCGATTAACAGCCTGGTCACACGACTCACAAATATAAATAGTGTCCTCACCAGCAGGAGTTTCTGCCTGGAACTCATGAGAGAATTCTGAAAACGCTCCGCCAGAAGCAAACGTAATTCTAGTAATTTCTCCGAGTCCAGCTCGTTTGAAAATTTGAGAATACACCTCCTTCATTTTTTCATAAAACGGCCTCATCTCATCTTCGCTTTTATGAAATGAATACATATCCTTCATTAAAAATTCACGACCACGAAGAAGTCCGGATTTTGATCGCAACTCCATTCTAAATTTTGACTGAAACTGGTAGACAGAAAGTGGAAGGTCGCGGTACGATGAAGCAAATTTTTGAACTAGAGGAACTACCACTTCCTCATGTGTTGGCCCGAGAGCAAATTCCCGACCTTCCGAGTCGGTAACTTTATACAAATTATCCATCGTTTCCCATCGTCCAGTTTTTAGCCAATTTTCTTTTGGCTGAAGCGCTGGCATAAAAATCTCCTGTGCGCCCACTTTTCCAAGCTCTTCCCTGACGATTTTTTGAAGGTTTGAAACAACTAAAATTCCAAGAGGAAGATACGAATAAATGCCGGCGGCGAGCTTATCAACATATCCTGCTCGAACAAGCAGGGACGCATTTTTTGCCACCTCATCCTTTGGCCCCTCCCGTAACGTTTTTGTAAAAAGTTTTGATAACAACATAGGGCTATGCTACAGGAAAAAGCGGGGCCGAGCAAATTGATCGAGCTACGTACCAACCGACCCCTTTTTAAAAAGTCCTCGGTTTTCGGTCGAAAATCTGGTGATTTCGACACGATTTTTACGCTTAAAAATCGCCTTCGATCCTTCTGGGCTCCCTTTTTTATTGTAGCT
>JBBUBG010000021.1:0-1824 GCA_038058345.1 Patescibacteria group bacterium
AACGCAATATCCATTAGTATCAAATTTAACTCTCGCTTGAGATAAATGCAAAAAAACAACCCCCGAAGCTTTTCAAAAAATTGAAAAGCTTCGGGGGGAGTACTGTGGCCTATTTGGCCAGTTTTTACTAGCTATAATTGTAAAGCGGAAGTTCCTCACTCGCAGAGGTAAGCACCCGTGGCCCGCGGAAAAGCTTTGAAATATCCCAACTCCTTGCACCAGTAAAAATATCCATCTTCCAAGTGGAATCCTTGTCAGGCATTTCGAGAATAACCTGCCGAATCAGATCCAGGCGCTTCAAGAAACGCTCCCGATCTTCCTGATTTGTAATCATATAGGAATAAGCAAACGCTTCATGCGCCCATACATAAATAGCCTGACATGCACGCCCTTCCAATTTCCCTTCAAGTTTCGTAAAGAGGCGACTCGTAATTTGACTTGAAAGAGTCGCCCACAAGCGTCGCTCGAGCGGAGTAGGCTCTGCGCTTGCAACATTGATAGACTTCAAACATTCACTCGAGCACCCCATGGATCTCCTCCTGCCATCCGAACTGTTATTCCACCACCGACATTACTATTTAATTCCTCTCTTGTAAATAAGCCCCCTCTCTCTCCGTTCAACTTTAGTATATAAAATGTGACGATCGTCCGATTTTATATACTAAATTTCGAAGATTTTTATGTACTGATCTATTCCTTCATTTTTGATTACCTCAAAAAAATCAGGTGGGAGTTTTTTCTTACCTACCCAAACACTACGGTGCACCATCTCATAATCAAGGAGCTTCAGCACGCCACGAAGCCAACTGCGACTGCGTCGATGTTCCTCTGGAATGTCGTACGATATTATTTTTGTCTTGTGCTCGACCGTAGCCTCAAGATAGGGATCTTTTTCCATTATTATCTTATGTAGACGAGCCGTTCCTTTTCGAGAAATTTTCCAGCTTCCTTTTTTCCCTTTTGCGTTTTTTGTAACAAACCCAGACCGTTTTAACTGGTTCATGGTTAGGTAAAATGAATGTGGACCTTTCCCGCCCGGTCGATACCCTTTGTATGATTTACTCGCAAGTAATGTCATCAGGTCGGCGGAAATGTAAGCACTTTTCTCCAAGCCCTTGAGGATCGCTTCTGTTATCGAAATTTTTCTTTTACTCATATTGATTGGTGGATTTTTATCCTACTTCAAGTCTAGCAAAATAGTATATAAAACTCGACGATCGTCAAAGTTTATATACTAAATATAATAAGTTTCATTTCAGTTTTTTGACAAGAGAAACAAACTGATCATTGCGGTCGTACTCGTTTTTGAAATATTTTCCAAATGAGGCGAAGGCGGGAGAGAAAAGTATGATGTCACCTCTTTTTGCGATTTTGAGAGAAAGAGCGAGGCAATCTGAAAGCTTTTCTGCTTCTTCGATCTGTACACCTTTCCACTCATTTTTATCAATTAAGTTTTTGAATTTTTCGGTGCCAGTCTCCTTGAGAAAAACCACGTCCTTACACCTGTTTGGAATTTCGTCCGCAAGCTCGCTCATATCGAGTGCCTTATCCGCGCCCCCCATAATTAAAATAATTTTCTTGTTTTGAGGAAAGGCTCGTAGGGCGGCAAGGGTAGCTTCAGCAGTAGTAGCGTTGTTGTCGTTATAAATTTTTATGCCTTTAAAGTTTCGGAGAAATTCAAGCCGGCCTGGGACTGGATTGAAATCAGCGACAGCTTTTTTAATGATGGAATCGGAGATGTTGAGGGCACGCGCCGCCGCTACTGCGGCGGCGCAATTGTGAATATTGTGTTAACCGAGCAATTCACTTTTACACGTTTTAGGA
>JBBUBG010000022.1:0-7580 GCA_038058345.1 Patescibacteria group bacterium
ATCGCTCCTTCAATGGAATATAAAATGAGTTATAACCCCGTAGAGACTTATTCAGAAATGAATAGAGTATCGCTCAAAAGCGATACTAAGACGCCATCTCCTTTTGGAAATGAAAGGATGAAGATATAGTCCGATCCTCCTAGCAATGGGAGTAAAATACCGACAAGCGATGTCGGCTCGACTTATCCTGGGGCTGGAGAAAACATACCTTCTCTCTCTTGCGGAAACGTAAGAGTATGGATTTTAAAAATCCATACACCAGCGGCGCTCGTACTTCATGAATTGCTATTCATAAAGGTACTCGCTTGCTGTTGTAATTAAACAAGCTCAAAACGGTGAAGGCCAATTCATATGATCTGCCTAGTTTCGGCAGGTCCCAGGTGTGATATAATAATCACATACATGAAGGCTAACGCCGTAGGAAAAAATTATTCTGAAGTTGAATTGGCATATTCGGCAGGATTTTTGGATGCTGATGGCGCTATTATGGCGTGCATAGAAAAGCATTCAGAAAAGAAGTTTGGATTTCGTGTTCGGGTATTCGTGAAAGTATCGCAGAAAAACCGTGATGTGCTTGATTGGTTTTTAGAAACTTTCGGTCGAGGTTTTATTCGCAAAAATAGAACCACGTTCGATTGGGAAATAAAAGATCAAAAAGACGCACGAGGTTTCTTGATTGAAGTTGCTCCCTATTTAAAAGGAAAAAGGAAGCAGGCAGATTATGCGATAACTATTATCAATACTCAGGTGGAATCCAAAGAAGACCTGATTCGTATTGCGAATTTAGCGGATGCATTGTCTCGGTTGAATGTGCGATCTCTTAATCGCCGTAAAAACTTTGTTTCAATGATCAAAGAATAGTTTTCCTCTAACGACTGAGCGCTGTCATAAGAAGTGATAGTGCGAGATAGAAGTCATAAAGATTCTATAACACGGCTTGCACCTAAGGTCTCACATGGTGACATGTGGATACGGTGATGGAATAGTCTGATACTTGCAGGAATGCAAGAGAACAGAAAATGAGGTCCCAAGGGTTTGGCTGTTCGCCAATTAAAAAGTCACGCGAGCTGGGTTCAGACCGTTTTGGTGGAAATGAAAATTGCCATCAATACTGTCTGAACCCTCAGAGAATAATGTTAGAAGTCTTTTCGTCATAGATATTTGAAACCAACCTCGTCGTTATTCACGGCGGTCCGCTATGGCAACATGGTGTGATGAAGTTTGCAAAAAATCGGTGAAATCCGCCTTAGAAACGGACAACACCGAGCCAAATTCTACTTTGTGGAGTTTGGCGTAGAGACTACAAGCAAGCCGTCCTAATTTATTAGGATGAAGGTATAGTCCATTCCACGCAGTAATGCGTGATATCCCCGCCTCCGCTCAAAAAGCTACGGCGTGGTGAAAGAAGCGTGAGACAGGTTGGTCTCCTATCTGCTGCAGGCGTTGATATTTGAGAAGATTTGCTCCTAGTAAGAAATTGCTACTTCACGAAGTAATTCGTGATGACAATTTAGCTAATAACGGTGAAATCTTTTGAAATTCTGGTTTGTTGATAGCACTATCCACATACGGTCCCTTCAGACAGTGCACAAATGAGAACTAGTTTTTTAAAAGACAATACCGTGGGAAGTCGACTGATGCAAAAACAGTTTGACCCCGTAACGACTGAATTTCCATTTTTATGGAAAGAAGATGGTGGACGCCGTGACGCAAGACGACACGACACGCCGCCATAATATGCTGACATCCTAAGCCGAATGGACGGATGAAGATATAGTCTGCGCACGCAGTGATGCGTGAAGAAATGCGACGAGAGGACCGGAGTGAACTGACCGCTGGTCTCCCAGCTGTCCCGCCAGGGGCAACGCTGGTTAGCTATGTCGGGATTGGATAACCGCTGAAAGCATCTAAGCGGGAAGCCAACTTCAAGATTAGATATCGTTTGAGACCCGTAAGAGATGATTACGTTGATAGGCTCTAGGTGTACGCACAGTAATGTGTTTAGCCGAGGAGTACTAATCGGTCGATTTCCTATTAGGAAAACTGAATGCGACAATTACAATATTTTTTTACACGCTAAATTTTAGCGTCGTACAGTTTCTTTCTGCTTTACTTGTTTGTGATTCATTCGAAAAATTGAAGTTTTTTGGATTTTCTGTCTTGGTGGTTTGGCGCGAGGGTCACACCTCTTCTCATTCCGAACAGAGCCGTTAAGCCTCGTAGCGCCGATGATACTCCGCAAGGGGGAAAGTAGGTAGCCGCCAGGACAAAGAACCCAAAATTCCCCAAAAAAACCTCATCTGCTTTGTTGCTTTCGTCAAGAAAATGCTCAAAGTACACTTGTACATCTCGCATTTTCTTTCCTCGGCGCCTCGTAGTTAAGGCTTTTTTGGGGAATTTATACGCGTGTTGTAGTATACTAATTTCATGATTTCCTGGCGCGCTCGTCATCGATTGTTTACAGTACTTTCCATTGTCGCTGTCATTGCTGGAGTTTTTTTTGCTGGCTACGCACTTTTTAGAGCAGAGCCATCCTGTAGCGACAATCTGAAAAACCAAAACGAGCTTGGTGTTGATTGCGGTGGCGGATGTGAAAGAGTCTGTCGTGAGGAGGTAGTAGAGATGCAAATTTTTTGGGCTAATTCATACAAGGTTAGCTCTGGCCATTATGATGTTGCTACTCTTGTCGAAAATCCCAATCAGGCGTTTGGCGTACGAAAACTTAACTATCATTTTAAATTATACGACAAGGATGGTTTGCTAATTAGTGAACACCCAGGCTCGACTTTCATAAATCCAAGAGAGCGATTTGTTATTTTTTCTGGGAATATTGATACTGGATTACGAGAAGTTGAAAGAGTAGTTTTTACCTATGATGACCCATTGTGGGAAAGGATTGTAAGTAGTAGAGATAGGTCAAGAATTGTTGTTGAGTCAAAATTGTATGAGGCCGGACCGCCCGCTCGTTTTTCTGCTCGTTTGATTAGTAAAGCTCCAAGTTTACTTCGAGAGGTAAATGCTGTCGCGGTGCTTTCTTCAGCTGATGGGCGAGCAGTGGCGGTTTCCTCGACGAGACTTCCGTCTCTTGATCGGTCAGAATCTCGCGCCGTTGTTTTCACTTGGCCAGAGCTTCTATCTTCTGAACCAGAATTATTTGAGATTTATGTGCGCGTTAACGAGTTCGAGAATATATCAAAATAGCCCTAAAATACGAAGGACAGTCCTTCGTATTTTAGGTGTGTTATAATATTAAATGTTTTCAAGACTTCAAAAAAATGTAGATTGGGTAATTTTTTTCTCAATAATTCCGCTTGTCATAGCGGGTCTTTTTACGATGAATTCATTTACGGCGGATAACTATTTTTTCCATCGTCAGCTTATCTGGGTTGCTGTATCTTTATCTATTTTCTTTGTTTTTTCCGCAATCGACTGGCGCTTTTTGCGTAGTAGTGGAGTGTTAGTTTCGCTCTATCTTTTTGCGATGGGATTTCTTTCTGCTATTTTTATTCTTGGGCATACGGTTAAAGGAGCAAAAAGTTGGCTTTCTTTCGGAATATTTGCAATCCAGCCTTCGGATTTTGTTAAGCTCCTTGTTATTTTAGTTTTAGCGAAATATTTTACCAGACGGCACGTAGAAATAGCACATATCAAACACATTATTATTTCAGGTCTTTACGCGATTATTCCCATTGTACTCGTATTGCTTCAACCAGATTTTGGTTCGGCCGTAATTATCGGAGCTATCTGGCTCGGAATGATTATGGTCTCTGGTATTTCAAAAAAGCATTTAGCTTTTTTGGGTATCTCGTGTGCTGTATTTTTTTCAATACTTTGGATCGGCGTTTTTGCTCCATATCAAAAAGATCGTATTAAAAATTTCTTAAGCCCACTTTCGGATATTAGAGGTTCTGGTTACAATGCTTTCCAGTCGCAGATCGCGGTTGGGTCGGGTCAGATTTTGGGTAAAGGGGTTGGTTTTGGTACGCAGTCTCGCCTTGCTTTCTTGCCAGAATTTGAAACAGATTTTGTTTTTTCGGCGTTTGCAGAAGAGTGGGGATTTGTTGGAGTGATGGTTCTTTTTTTGCTGTACGCGATTATCGTAATGAGAATAATCGCGGCGGCACATCGTGGTGCCACTAATTTCGAGACACTTTATGCTCTAGGTCTTGCCATCTTTTTTATGACGCATTTTATAATCAACGTCGGGATGAACATGGGGCTTCTTCCTGTGACAGGGATCCCTCTTCCGTTCTTAAGCTACGGAGGTTCGCACTTGCTCGCTGAATTTGGGGGGTTAGGAATCTTAATGGGAATGCGTGGATATGCACCTGCCGCCAATCGTGGCGATGCTCATAATGAATTTGTTGGTTTCTAAATACGAAGGACAGTCCTTCGTATTTTTGGTGTGTTCTAATTTTGATATAGAGAAATAGTCTGAGAGACCATTTCTTTTTGTGAAAATTTAGATAAGACGGTTTGGTTGAGATTTTTGGAGTAGCGAGCGCGGAGAACAAGATCGTTTGTGAGGGTATTGATTGCGTTAGTAAGAGCTTCTGGGTCTTTTTGTTCTACTAAAATTCCGGAATGCTTGTCTTCTATGATTTCTGGAATACCTCCGACGTTGCTCGCGATTACTGGTATTCCAGCTATTGCTGATTCCAAAATCGTAAATGGAAGCCCTTCTTTTATTGAGGGAAGGACGAAAATGTCAAAATTTGGGAACGCTTCGTATGCTTTTATGAAACCAAAAAGCTTAACCCTGTGATTAAGTTTTAATTCGCTAATTCTATTTTCTAGATTTTTTCGAAGTTCACCTTCCCCAACTATTGCAAAGCAGATTTTGTCCGGAAGAAGCTTTGCGGCCTCAATAAGTGCAACTTGATTTTTGTTTGGATGGAGCTCCCCGATAGTTCCGACGATTATTGAGTCTTGCGGAAAGGAATCTCTTATTTCCGTATTTGCTTGCGTTGAATTTTCTGACGAGATAGCGTCTATCCCGTTGTGAGTTAAGTGGAGCTTCTTTTTCGTGAAAGGGAATGCCGACGCTTGGGCGAGTTCACGATTTGAAAGTAAAATAATATCTGTTGCCAAGATCATTGTGATCCAGCTCAATAGGCGAATTAGGATTTTTGAAACAGGAGACCGATCCTCGTTGAATGCAAAACCATGAACTGTAAAAATTATTTTCTTTACTCCGGTAATTCTCGCGGCAAACGCTCCCGTTCCTCCGGCTTTTGAACTATTTAGATGAAGAATATCCGGGCTTACTTTTCTGATAATCTTATATAGTTCAAAAAAAGATTTTATTTCATCAAATAAATTTATGTCCCGCGCGAAACTTTTAACAAAAAAAATGTTGTTTGTTGTTGCAGGATTATTTTGGAGTCGCTCGAGCAAAAGGCCTCCATTTTCTCCTTTTTTGCCGGTCCCGCCCAGGGCAAAAAATGGCTTGATTCCGTCCGGAAGAGAGGTGGCCAATTCATAAAGATATTTTTGTGCCCCACCCCAATTTGATTTGGTTATTACGTATAAAACCTTCATGGAGAGTAGCTTATCAGGACTCTAGCTTTTTAGCAATTTTCATGGTATTATTTCGCCCATGCTATTTCTAGGTGATATTTTTGCTTTTTCTGTCGCTTTGTTTGTGGCGCTTATCATTCGATTTGGGGGCTTTCCTACTAACCCTTTTTTCTTATGGCACCTTGGGGAGTTCGCTCCTATTTTTATCCTTTGGACGGCCACGTTTTTAATTTCAAGATTGTACGACAGGCGCGTTCCAGCTTTTAGGCGAAAACAGGCGGGTGTCATAATCGAGGCTCAAATTATAAATAGCATATTGGCAGGATTATATTTCTATTTTATCCCAGCCGGAATTAGTCCAAAGGCGATCTTGCTTCTCGATTTAGTTACGTCACTTGGAGTTATCTTGATTTTTAGAATCTGGATCGTTCCTCTTTTTTATCGGGTAAAAAATGAGCCAGCCGCCTTTTTTGCATCAGGGGCCGAATTTCTCGAGTTAAAGAGAGAACTACTTCTGCATCCGGAAAAATATGGTTTTGATATTTTAGATTTACCCGTTTCGGAGCTCGAAAATACGAAGGTTGATAGCATTATTATTGACCTAGCAAGCAACAAGACAGAGGGGCATCTTTCTCAATTTTATAAAATGATTGAAAGGGGGGTGCGTTTTGTAGATGTGCGAACTCTTTACGAAGAGGTGTTTGATAAGGTGCCACTTTCAGTGCTTGGTGAGAGCTGGTTTCTCCAAAATATTTCAGGACGATCGCGCCGCGGATATGATCTTGCAAAACGTGCTATGGATCTAATCATTGCGATCCCGCTCGGAGTAATTTCGCTACTAATTTACCCATTTATTGTGCTCGCAATCAAACTTGAAGATGGAGGTTCCATTTTTATTAAACAGATTAGAGTTGGAGTTAATGGACGGCCTGTTTCGATGTACAAATTTCGTAGCATGAATGGAAGTGACGCCGGAAAAGATGTGTTAAAAAGTTCTCTCAAGATTACGAAAGTCGGGTCGTTCTTGCGAAAATCTCGCATTGATGAACTTCCTCAAATTTGGAATGTGATTAAAGGGGAGTGGTCGCTTGTTGGTCCTAGACCAGAGCTCCCGGCCCTTGCAGAGCTTTATGCTAAGGAGATCTCTTATTACGATATTCGCCACTTGATCAAACCAGGGCTTTCTGGATGGGCGCAAATTTATCATGATGCCCATCCGCATCATGGAGAGGCGGTTGACGAGACTCGCGAGAAGCTCGCTTACGATCTTTACTACCTAAAAAATCGCTCCTTTTTACTCGATCTCAAAATCGCATTTAAGACATTGAAAATTCTAGCTACATTTGCTGGGCGCTAAAAGCTCGAATGGCCGAGGGTTCCCCTCGGCCATTCTCCGCCGTTACACTACTTTTTTATGCTATTATCCTTTTGTGATTATTGACGGAAAAAAATTAGCGAGTGAGATTAAGGAACAACTTAAGCAAAAAGTTGCTGGCCTTGCCAGGCCGCCCCGAATGGCCATTTTTTCTGTTGAGCCAAATGCAGTTACGGAACGATACCTTTCTCTCAAGCAAAAGTTTTCAAAAGACATCGGAGTAGAGTGTGAGGTTTATAAATTTGACGCGATTGGCCCGTCCATAACAAATGAAAACTTAATCGAGCGAATTAGTGAGGAAAACGAAAATGTGAAGACAGACGCAATTATTGTTCAGCTCCCACTTCCTCATCGTTTTAACGTTGATTCGATTCTTTCTGCGATCGCACCGGAAAAGGATATCGATGCTTTGAGTTCAAATTCTAAATTCGTTTCGCCTGTCGCGCTTGTGGTGCTTCATGTTTTGGATTACGGGCAAGTAGATGTTTCTGGAAAAAGAGTTGCGATTCTTGGTGGTGGGAGGCTTGTCGGAATTCCTGTCGCACGGGAGCTTTCTTTCCGAGGGGGGATTGTAACTATCTTGAAAAAGGGTGCCCAAAATTTCTCCGAAATTTTGGGCTCTGCCGACATCATCGTAACTGGCGCCGGTGACGCTCACTTCTTAAAACCGGAAATGATAAAAGAA
>JBBUBG010000023.1:0-9641 GCA_038058345.1 Patescibacteria group bacterium
CGCACCGAGAAGCATTTGCGGAGTTACACTTTTTGCATCAATGCCTTTTATTTTCAGGTATTGAGCAATTATTTGATATTGATCGGGGAACCAGATCATATTTGCGACTATCGCAGTATTCCACATCTGATCATCGGTTGCTCCTTCTGATGCTAGGTATTCCAGAAGTCCGAGCATGGCCATGCCATGATTGCAGTCCGGAAAATATGTTGAATTGTTACAACACGGTCGATAAATTCCTTTTGCAAGTTTCTCTACAAGTGCCTGCTGACCGGGTGTCAAGATAGCCATAGTATGCTTGTTGTAGTGATCCATTACTGATCCAGTTGTTACTGTCCAGCCTCCCACTGATGCCATATTTATTGCTCCACCATATCGTGCATCCATGATAGGTCCGCTCTCTAGAACCTGATTTTTATTTGCCAGACCGAAAGCCCAGAGTAGATTAAGCTCTGTTACTTCTGACAATTTAGCAGGATCAATAGCACCGTTTGCGATTAAAGTAGCCAGCATTTTCTTTTCTACCTCAAGAGGCAAAATGTTCCCGCCGTCAGTTAAGGTTGCTTGAGCATTTTGCGCGTTAGAATTTTTAGTGGCTTGCGCTTGCAATGAGCGATTTCCAGCGTTATAAACCATAGCTCCTGCAAGCATGGCTCCTGCAACGACGATGGCTATCGGGGTCATATATTTATCGCCAAACTTTTTTGGCTCTTCTTGAACTGGTTCCTCTTGTATTTCGTTTTCCATATTTCTTATTTAGTTGAGGCACCATTTAATTCTCCAATTTTATTGAAGAGCATCTCGTTTGCAATCGCCATATTCGGATCGTCAAACACGAATCTGACAATCCCATCTTTGTCGAGGACCACATAGGTATGGCCGGGTAATGTGCCACCCATCATTTGGGATGCGGTAGTCAGCATGCCAAGTTTTCGAGAGGTGTCAGCATTTGCATCAAACATCATCGTCGCTTTTGCAAGTTGTGGCATTTTATTTATAGCGGTTTGCCAATCTCTCGGGGAATCAACAACGACTGATATAGCTTGAATTTGATCGCTGTTGAATCTCTCATCACTACCGAATGATGCTATTTGATTCCAGCAACCCGGGTAACACATAAGGCCCTCGTTGAAGAACAGGACGGTATATTTTCCTTTGAAATTTTCATCGGTATATACTTTTCCATCTTTGTCTGCCAATTGAATATCAGGCAATAATTTTCCGACAAGAGAATTTAGCGCGTCGCTATTCACCACCGATCTGCCACCATGCATACTACCTGCGTTTGTATTTATGTTATTAGTAATATTTTGTTTTGCTTGTGAATTATCAGGAGAACTCTTAAACAAGAAATATCCTAAACCTAACACCACTACTGAAACTATGATGATCGAAACTACTGGTGATTTTTTATTGTTATTATTGTTGCTCATGTTTTTGTTTTTTATATTGTTTAATAAATAAGTAAGAGATACTAGCGACTATTCCGATAAGTAGAAGCGCCCAGATGTATTCGGGGATTAAAGTCACGAAGCCGTTAATTGCACCCAAGAATTTGGCGCTCCACAAGTTCATTTCCAGCTGATAACCAGAACGCATAGCCAACTTATCAACGAAGGCAAGGTAAGTTATATAACTACCCATTAGGAGAAATATCAATCCGGAGATCAGCTCTGAAACTGTAATCTGCCAGCTGAAACCGCCAACTCTCATTGCAACAGTTTTATTTGCGTTAGTGAATCGTTCGGTGAGATTCACCTTATCGAGGAAGGCAGCAATAATGAACAGTGGCAAGGTCATGCCAATCACATACGCTAAGGTGTATAGGGCACCCCAAACAATTGTCCCGCTTGCCACTGATAGAGTTAGCACACCAGCTAAAACCGGCGCACAGCACGTGGTGGCAATCGCAGAAAAAATACCTAGGACATAGATCGAAGATACGCGCCCTTTCATCCTATTACGAACAGAGAACGGAGTAGAAAATTTTTTGCCAAATAGCATCGTGATGCCGAGCAAAACAAGGAAAAGTCCACCAACAGTAAAGATTATGTTGTGGTACTGACTGAACAGCTGAGCCAAGAACGATGCCCCCAATCCAATTGGCAGAAAAACTGTCAAAACCCCCAAGAAAAAGACAAATGTCATAAAGAAGATTTTGTACTTCTCTTTGAATACATTGCCTAAATACGACGGAAGTAAAACTGTGATGCAACACGGTGCAAAAAGCGCTGCAACTCCAGCTACGAACGCCGCTATTAATGATGTACCTACAAGTATTTCCATATATTTTTTTGCATTTCTAATTAATTGAGATTAGTAAACAACAAAAATATCCCCTCAAAGGATATCAAACAACACGGAAAAAGCTTTCGCTTGATGCGTGTTGTTACTGAATGGCGGGACTAAGTTCAAATAGAGAGAGCCAAGAAACAATTTTCTGTTTAATAAAGAGCGAGTGAAGTGTCAGATTTTGCAGACGCTCTGGTAATAATTCCAGTTTTGGAAGCAATAAATTTTTATGAAATAGGGATGATAGAAACGTAATAAAAAATAAAGAAGCAAGCAACAAAAGAGAGCTAAAAACTGGCGGAGTTGTCGTAACCAGCGCCTGAATAACTGAAATATGATGAAGTGTCATAGCCACAATGCTCGCAGGACATGCGATCTCACCAATAGCCGAAGAAACGCAATTAATATCTGAAATACGCATATTATGGTCAAAAATAACCGCACCAAATAAGGCTATTCCGACAAAACTTGCTATCAGCAGTAAGGATGCGAGATATTTCATAATTCTTTGTCTGAATGATAACATGTTTTGTGCTAAAAAACTAGGGGATAAAGTCAGGAATCTTTACTGATATTTTATTTATGCATTATTTTTATTCGTATCTAAGAGCTTCTGCTGGCTCCATTTTGGCGGCACGCAGTGCTGGCAAAGCCCCAGAAAGAATGCCCGTAATAAATGTGATGATTAAAATGACTGCAAAGCCAAACAGATCGAGTGAACCAAATGAAAATAGCCCTCGTATTCCATAACTGTCTGCTATCAAACCAATAATATATGCCGAGAGCACGCCAAAAATTATCCCAAAAATTCCTCCAACAAAACCAATTAGACCGGATTCTATAAGAAAAAGGGACAAAACCGCTTCACTAGAAGCGCCAATTGCCTTCATCACTCCTATTTGCTTTGTTCTCTCCAAGACAGAAGTATACATTGTGTTCATAATACCTACAGACCCAACAACAAGCGAAATTAGAGCAACTACAATAAGTACCATTTCGACGATAGAAAGAACATCTCCGGCTAATCGGCCAGCTTTTTCTGGAGTCAAAAGAGTAAAATCTCGGACTACTTCTTGCTGTGAAAGTTTATATCGTATCTGTTTGGCAATAAAATCAACTGGTGCTCCAGGCTCTATTTTTACAAAAGCAGACCCAGAGCCAGACCTTGTTCCAGTTAGTTCGCGAAAGAGGCCCATGGAAACAAAGACGACACTGTCTACCATTTGCTCTCCTATTCTGGACATCGTACCGGACACAATGAAGCGTTTAGATTTAATAATTATTTCATCCCCAACCGCAACCCTCTTCAAAAAAAGATCTCTCGTGGCAACATAACCAAGCACGGTCCTGCTTGTTATCTCATCTATTGGCCACTGTCCTTCTTCAAGTTTTATCCCCTGAAAAGATTCTAGAACCTGGGCATAGTTCTTCCAGTTTGCAGCATGAAGCAATACTGCTTTTTTTTCACCACGATACTCCACACTAACCATTCCATAGTCCATTGGTACGACAAATTTGACGCCATCAATCTTCTCCAAATTCATCAAATCTCGTTCTTTGAATTTTTGTCCACCAAAAACTCCAAGTAGTGGATTTGACTCTTTGCCTGGCAAAATAATAATTGAATCGGAACCAAAAGCTTGCAGGGTACCCTTAATGGCGTTCCTGATTCCATTGCCCAAAGAAAGGATAATTACGACAAGCATGATCCCAATCACAATACCAAGAACAGTAAGCCAACTTCTCATTGGTCTATATCGCGTACTTTTTAACACCAATTTGAAAAAATTTTTGAGCATATTTGTATTATGAAGCATCGTTGTTATGGCTTGAGATTTTTTTATGGACTTGATGATCCCGAAGCAGGCTCCCATCTTTAAAAACAATAACCTGATCGGCCTGCCCAGCAATGTCCGCATCGTGCGTGACGATAATAAGAGTTTTTTTATGAACTTTGTTCAAATCAATCAATACTTTCAAAATCTTGCTTCCCATCACCGAGTCAAGGTTACCAGTAGGTTCATCACCTAAAATTATCTCGGGGTCGTTAGCAAGCGCTCGCAACAGCGCGGTGCGCTGTTGCTCTCCACCAGAGAGCTCAAATGGTCGATGTGTCATTCTATCTTTGAGACCCATCTCTTCAAAACGAGCTTCTATCTTTTCTGCTTCAATCTTTTTCCCCAAAAAAATAAGTGGCAGTGTTGCGTTTTCGAATGCAGTCAGCCATGGAATCAAGTTGTACTGCTGAAATACAAAACCAAAAGTTTTAGAACGAAGCTCTGCTCTTCCTTCATCATCAAGCAATGAGATATCCTTGCCCTTTAAAAAAACAGTTCCGGATGTAGGTTTATTTAACAGCCCTATCATATTTAAGGCAGTACTCTTACCAGAACCACTATGTCCAATGATAGCAACAAAATCACCTTCCCAAATATGCATATCCAAACCTCTTAAGACTTTAGTTTCTACTCCGCCCATCTTAAAAACCTTCCATATTTTGTTTAGTTTTATAAGTGGTTTTCCCTGAAATTTTTTTGGATATTTTTTGAATCTCTTCTCGCAATTCATCCCACAAAAATAAAATGAGCTATCACTGTGCATCACCATGGAGACATCCGAAGACTCGGACAGATCCATTCCGCAGACCGGGTCGATTTTTGATTGCGTATTTTGTGCAGGCGCCATACGATATATTAATCGGAGGAAACTGTTATTGTTTGTCCGAGAGTTAATCCTTTTATTATTTCAACTGATTCTCCATCGGAGATACCCGTTTCCACTTTTACCTCTTTTTGCTTGCCATCCTCCAGGACAGTTACAAATTCGCCTTCATCTTTTTTGGAAATCGCGAGTTCTGGAATTTTCAATACATTTTTTCTCAACGAAGAAAAAATCACGAGATCTGCGTTCATTCCTGAACGAATCTCGATGCCATGCTCATCCACGTAAATGTTAGTACGATAATATTTATCACCTTCCTTAATAATCTCCTTGGCATCTACAGAAATTACTTTCCCACTGAAAGTACGCGCTGGAACCGCATCGAAACGAACAACGACACTATTCCCATCTTTCTCGTGTATTTTTGTTATTTCTAATTCCGATATATCTGCCTGAATCTTGTGGTTAGATGTCGCAAGCGTAATCGTCGTCTGTCCAGGCCTCGAAAGCTCCCTTCTTTCGACCCCAATGTTTATTATTTTTGCATTCACTGGCGCATAAAGTGTAGATTTATCGATATTTTCCTCGATAATTTCGATCTGGTTTTTGATTTCCGAAATCTTTGCTTCGACGATTTTAATATCCTCGGTTCGTGTCCCGGAACGTTTTAGAGCGAGCTCGTCTTTCGCAAGCGCCAAACTTGATTCAGCAGTTTTTAGTTTCTCTTTAGCTGTCGAGAGATCCGAAATAGCATTATTTATATTTATTCGCGCCGTGGAAATATCTGTTCTCCATTTATCAATTGTCGTTTGGGAAACGTTATAATTTGGAGCAACAGCATTTACGATAAGAGCTATCTTATCAAGAAAAAATTTAACCTGTGATAAATTTTTTTCGACAGCAATAGTGGTAGACGCAAGATCATCCTTAATGGAAATTCCACCTAACAATCCAGCCAATGTTTTTAATGCTGACTCCGTCAGTGATCTTTCCCATTCAATAGAATTCTGATTTTCAACGAAGACCGAGTTCAGTTTTGGATTTGCACTCCCCGGACTACTGAACAGTTGGTCTGCCTTGCCCCTAACTGCATCATCCGCTCTTGTGTATGCATCTTGCAGTTTATCTATTAGATTTTTTTGAGCATCCTCGAGAGAGGCTTTTGCATTTTCAACTTTTGTTTCAAACACGCGAATATCCTCTTGTGTCGGGCCAGTAATAAGCTTGTCCAAATTAGCCTGACTTTGAATGATTACAGAATTTAACTTTCTAATTTCAAGCTCAAAATCAGTGGTCTCCAATTTCACCAAAGGATCGTTTTGACTCACCATCTGTCCCTCCTGCACAAAAATTCTCTCAACGATCCCAACAAACGGAAATTCTAAATTGAAATCTTTTTGCGCCACCACTTCTCCTCGCACCTTCACTACTTCCTGGATATCACCGACTACAACAGTAAATGTCAAAAGCTTGGGTATTTCAACCTTAAGATAGCGCTGATAAATCCAAAAAGAGACAATTGCTCCTCCTAAAAACACGAGTAACAATAAATAATAAAATATCTTTTTCATGCTACTTTTATTTTACCCTACTTCATTCCTTCTTTCATCGAAGCATCTTTCTCCGTTGCTTCTACATCTTCGGTCATATATCTTGACCCGAGCATCTCCATATCTTTTCCCATCGACATCATTCCCTCATCTTTATATTTCGATCCAGACTCTTGAAGTGATAGGCCGTTTGATTTCATCATCTCCGCCATCGTCTTAATGTTTGATGACTGTTCTTTCATCATGACGATTGAATCCTGTAATTTTTTTGTTTGATCCGCGTTTTGATCTGAACCTTTCCCAGAATAATATCCAATGCCTCCGCCGACGATAAGCGATAACACGATTGCCGTAATTGTTGTTTTCATATTCTTAAATTCTTTAATTATTTTTCTAATACATGACTTATTAATTATATAGCAGAAACTCTTCCTAGCGAGGTGGCTCGCGACTACTTTTTTTGTATTTCATAATTTTAAAATCCAGACGAGGTATCTGTTAATTTTAAGGCTGACTTTTTACCAAATCGGTAAAATAACGCAGGAGTCAAGAATAACGAAATTATTGTTGATGAAATAAGTCCACTAAAGACAACCACCGCCAGTGGATTAAGCATCTCCTTGCCAGGGTCTCCTCCGGAAAGAATGAGGGGAATGAGCGCGAGAGCAGCGACAAGTGATGTCATCAGAACTGGCACCACGCGGTCAAGCGTAGCTTTTACGATTGTTTCTGGTACAAACGGCATTCTTTCATTTTGAACAAGAGTTAGACAGCGACCTATAAGCATGATCCCATTTCTGGAAACAATTCCCGCAAGTGAAATGAACCCAACAAGGTGGGCTAGACTGACCGAACCGCCCGTAAGCCATACTCCAATCATCCCTCCAATCAAAACAGTAGGAATATTAGTCATGATGAGTAAGACAATTGGAATAGATTTAAAGGCGTAATACAGAACACTAAAAATCATTGCGATTCCAAGCATGAACACCAGGGCCAGTCTTTGGGAATTTTCTTTTTGACTATTATAATTACCCTCAAACGAAAGCGTCACTCCTGTTGGAAGTCTTTGTAACTCAAGCGCAGTTTTTGCATTACCTACAGCCCCGACGACATCCATTCCTTGATAATTAGCCGAAACTGTGAGTACACGTTTTCCACCCTCATGATCCAAACTATTGCGACCCCCTTGGACTAAAATGTCGCCGATATTTCCGACTGATTCTGCTCCCATAAATGGAAGGGATAAGTCACGGAGTGATGCCATTGTCCCTTTTGATTCTGAATCGTAACGTGCCATAACATTGACTGACGCTGAACCTAAACGAACCTGTCCAAGATTGTCTCCCATAATTCCCATCTCAAGATCACTGGAAACTTCACTTGGAGAAAGTCCGTATTCCGCCAATCTATTTCTATCAACATAAATACGAAATTCTGGAACAATAGTATTTTGCTGGATACGAGCATTTTCAATTCCTTCTTGTTTTTTTAATTCAGCAAGAACTTGTTTTGCAGCCTTATCCATTTTTTCTAAATCGTCTCCAAACACCTTAACCACAATTGGAGATCTAACGCCGGAAAGAAGCATCTCCACGCGATGAGTAATTGGCTGGCCTAGACTGAAATCTGCTCCTCCAAATTTATCAAGAACTGCCTGAATATCTACAAAAATTCTATTTCGTTCCTCTTCAAAACCCGGTTTAAGCGCAATCTGCATTTCACTTGAATTAGCACCACCCCCATGAGGATCTGCGGGTGCTCGTCCAGCAATATTACTTACCTGACGCACACCATTAACTTGAAGGATAGCATCCTCAAGTTTCCTCATATATTCATTGGTGGTTGAAAGTGCGGTCCCTGGTGGCAGAAAAACCATTGCTACCATTGAACCTTCGTTAAATGGAGGGATACCTTCTTTGCCTGCGAATAAATACATCCCGACTGTAAATAGAAGCGCGACCATCGTAGCACTACCGATTATTTTTACATTTGTGATACACCAATATATCCATGGGGTTATTTTTTCTTTAATTTTCTGGACAATTTTTGTTTCCTTTTCATGCCCAGCAAGTGATTTGTCATTAAGAAGTAGAGCCGAGAGAACTGGTGTTACGGTAAGCGAAACGACCATTGATGCAAAAAGAGATACGAGGTATGCAGACCCAAGAGCGATAAGTAATCTTCCTTCAATC
Source organism: Patescibacteria group bacterium (assembly GCA_038058345.1). Classification (GTDB taxonomy): domain Bacteria; phylum Patescibacteriota; class Minisyncoccia; order Phycocordibacterales; family JBBUBG01; genus JBBUBG01. The sequence continues at coordinate 8,699 of JBBUBG010000023.1, forward strand.
CCCGGCATAAAGAATATCGGAAGAAAAACTACCGCGACAAGAATTGTTGCATATACAATTGAATTACGGACCTCTTGTGAGGCCGAAAGCACAACTTGTTCACGATTTTCTTTTTTCCCTCCATGCATCCACAATCTCAAGCGACGATAAATATTTTCGACATCAACAATCGCATCATCAACCAATTCTCCCACCGCAACAGCGATACCGCCCAATGTCATAACATTTACGGATAAACCAAAAAACTTAAACACAATAGCTGTCGCAAGAATTGATAATGGGATTGCGGTGAGTGTAATTACCGTCATTCTCATATTCATTAAGAAAATAATGAGAATTATGATGACAAAGAATGTCCCATCACGAAGTGCGTCTTCCACATTGCGAAGACCGGCACGAATAAAATTTTCTTGTCTGAATAAATCAGAGTGAAGTTTTATATCATCAGGAAGACTTTGTCTAAGAGAATTAAATGTTGTGTTTATACCATCAGTAACCGTCAAAGTTTGAGCATCAGGTTGTCTAATAATTCGTAAAATTACACCAGGCTTTCCATCAATAGCGCCACTTCCCTGGATAATGCTTGCCCCCTCAATCACCGATGCAATATCCCCAAGCCTAACAGGTCGACCGTCCATAGAACTACGCCCAATGGCAATGTCTTGCAGATCTGAAGCTTCAGCTGGGGCAGTAAGAATACGAATCACATATTCTTTTTCATTTTCAGTAAGTAAACCTCCACTTTTATTTGTGAGAGTATTTTCTACGTTTTTACGAATATCATCAATCATAATTCCGTAACGTCGCATTTTTTCCGCATTGATGTTTATTTGCCACTCCCTGACATCACCGCCCATGACAAAAACATTTGCAACGCCTGGAGTTTTGAGAAGCGCCGGACGGATTGTCCAATCCGCGAGAGTCCTAAGTTCCATAGGAGAAC
>JBBUBG010000024.1:0-1089 GCA_038058345.1 Patescibacteria group bacterium
AATAACCAAGAGCCATCTGAAGCTTTCCCGCGATGATATCTGCCTTGAAACCGATCCCCTCAATAAGGAGACGTTTCGTAAATCCATCAGTCACTCCCTCGATCATATTTTTTAAATGGGAAGCGTATGTTCCCCAAAGAGCGCGATGAAAAATTGACTCACTTACAGGCTTTAATGTAAAAATATCTCCCTCTCGCGTGATAACAACATCATTTTTAAAATCTCGAGAAAGCTCCCCTTTTGGACCCTTAACTTTAATTCGCACAGAAAGAACCGCTGGGGTGATGATAACTTCAACTCCAGATGGAACTTTAATAAGCTGTTTACCGATTCGAGACATTTTATTATATAAAAATTACCAGATTGCGAAGAGAACTTCTCCTCCGACCTTTCTTTTTCGGGCATCCTTGTCTGTCATGATTCCCTTTGGAGTTGAGACAATCATTACTCCATAACCTGACATAACACCACTCAATTCATCTACGCCTTGATAAATGCGCTTACCTGGTTTCGAGATTCTCTTAACATCATGAACATTGGGCAACTTGTCTTTGTAGGCAAGCTCGAGCTCAAGATACTTTCGTACTTTTTTTCCTTTTTTGGAAGCTGATTTTAAGTAACCAACCTCAACCAATTTATCCGCAATTCGGCTTTTTAAATCAGAATTAGGAACAACTGTCGAGGCAAGACCTCGAGCAGATGCATTTTTAATGCGGATTATGAAATCTCCAATTGGATCGGTTACCATGATGATTTTTTAATTCCAGGAATTTTGCCGTCATTTGCTAGTTCACGGAAACAGATACGACAGAGATCGAAAGCGCCCATGTAGCCACGCCTACGACCGCAACGAAAGCAACGTCGCACGATACGAGTACTAAATTTGGGCTTACGTCTTGCCCTTGCCTTGACTGATGTTTTTGCCATTAGTGAAATTAATGAAAACAGTACCCAAAAAAAGCTTTGAGACTTGGGGCTCATCCTAGCAATTACAGGCGTCGGTGTCAAACTCCCGTATTCTGAGGGAAAAAAACGAAGGACAGTCCTTCGTATTTTTGGTGTGTTATAATAATATAAAAAAATGAAGCC
>JBBUBG010000025.1:0-1705 GCA_038058345.1 Patescibacteria group bacterium
CTTTGCCTGTTTTCTCGCTTAGACTCCAAGCCTCTTAAACCAATTATTATACATATGAGCAAAATCAGAATTAGGCCACTTGGGGACCGCGTACTTGTGGAGTCAACTCCCGAATTTGAACGTGGGTCAAAAACAAAAGGGGGACTTTTTATTCCAGAAACAGCAGACAAGGAACGCTCCGAAGAGGGGATTGTTGTCGCTGTTGGTCCAGGCAAAATGAGCGATGACGGATCGAGGCTTCCTCTTTCGGTTAAAACAGGCGATAAAGTGTTGTTTACAAAATATGGTCCAGATGAGATTAAGGTTGATGGAAAAGAATATTACATACTTTCAGAGTCGAACATTTTAGCAGTTATTGAATAAGTAATTACAGAAACTCAAATTTATGGCAAAACAGATAATTTTTCACGATGACGCTCGTCATGCTCTTAAGAAAGGTATTGATCAAGTTGCAAATGCAGTAAAAATTACGATCGGTCCAAAGGGAAGGAATGTTGTTATGGACAAAGGCTATGGTGCGCCGATTATTACAAATGACGGTGTCTCTATTGCGAAAGAAATTTCTCTTCCAAACAAGATCGAAAATATCGGCGCAGAGATTATTAAAGATGTTGCAGAAAAGACCAATGAAATGGCAGGGGATGGAACAACTACTGCTGTTATCCTTGCGCAAGCAATAATTTCCGAAGGTTTGAAGCGAATTGCGATGGGGGTTAATGCTATGGGGATTCGTGCAGGTATCGAGGCTTCGACTGCTGATGTTGTGGCGGCCCTCCTTAAAATGGCAAAGCCCATCAAAGACAAACAGGAGATTGTTCAAGTTGCGACAATTTCATCTGAATCTGCCGAATTTGGGAAAATAATTGCAGATGCTATTGAGAAGGTTGGAAAAGATGGCGTTGTTACTGTGGAGGAATCGCAGTCTGTTACCGTGGAATCAGAAAGCACGGAAGGATTTCAATTTGATAAAGGATACCTTTCGGCTTACATGGTTACTAAGCCAGAGAGAATGGAAGCAGAACAGAGCGATCCCTACATCTTAATTACCGATAAAAAGATTTCTTCGATTAAAGATATTTTGCCATTGCTCGAATCGCTTGCAGGTCAAGGTAAAAAAGATTTGATGATCATCGCGGATGATGTTGACGGTGAAGCGCTCGCTACACTGGTGATAAATAAAATTCGTGGTGCATTCAATACTTTGGCAGTTAAGGCTCCTGGTTATGGAGACAAGAAGAAAGAGATGCTTGAGGATATTGCGATTATGACTGGCGGAAAGGTTATTACAGAAGAGGTTGGCTTAAAATTGGAGACAGTAAATGTTTCGATGCTTGGGCGTGCACGTAAAGTTATCGTAACAAAAGACAACACGACAATCGTTGGTGGAAAGGGCAAAAAAGAGGCGATTGCAGAAAGAATGAGTCAATTGAGGAAGCAGATCGAGAACAGTGATTCTACTTATGACAAAGATAAGCTAGAGGAGCGAATGGGAAAGCTTTCTGGTGGAGTAGTTATCATCAAAGTTGGTGCCGCTACTGAAACCGAGATGAAGTACAAGAAGCTCAAGATCGAGGATGCTGTTGAGGCGACGAAAGCTGCTGTTGCAGAGGGCGTCGTCGCTGGTGGTGGAACAGCTCTTGTTCAGGCGGGGGCTCTGGTTGCGACGAAAGGGGTTAAGTCGCCAAATAAAGATATTGAATATGAG
>JBBUBG010000026.1:0-3289 GCA_038058345.1 Patescibacteria group bacterium
GGGGGAGAAAATGTAAAATTGCTAGATCACCTAAATAAATCCAGCAAATATCATCTTCCAAATATTGGTTTTATTGAGCATTTTCCAAAGCACGGAGTAACCCCTTTTCAAGCTCATTATGTCAAAAAGATTAGACAAGCCCAAAAAAGCATCGTCGTAGTTAGTCCATATTTTATTCCTCATCGATGGCTTATTAGAGAGTTCCACTTGGCGGTAAACCGTGGTGTCTCGATCTCAATCATATTGCCCATTAAGGGGGATTCTGTATTTATGGATTTCGCCAACTATTTATTTGCCGATACATTGCAAGAACCCCTAATCCAATTCTATCTAATACCTGTAATCGTTCACGCAAAAGCTCTACTAATAGACGAGAGTGAGGGGCTAGTAGGCTCTCAAAATATCGACGGCCTATCCTTTAACTACAACGTAGAGGCAGGAATTTATTTTCGAGAAAAGGGCGTAGTCGATGACCTAAGCAAAATTCTTGAGGAATGGAAAAGTATGGCGACAAACTTCAATGAGATAGGTTTCAAAAAAAAATGGTATCATTATATCCTAGAACCGATTATATGGATTCTTCAGCCCGTAATTTAGAGATTGTAGTTTTATATCACGCCGACTGCGCGGATGGTTTTGGTGCCGCGTGGAGCGCGTGGAAAAAGTTTGGAGTGGAAGCAACGTATATAGCAATGCACCACGGAGATCCTGTTCCAAATGACGCCATTGGCAGTAAAGTGTACATGCTAGACTATTGTTTTAAGGGAGCTTTTTTTGACGAAGTAGTCAGGAACTCTTCTGAATTATTCTTGATTGATCATCATCAAAGTGCCGAATTCGCGAAAAGCCTTCCTGGTTCGTTTGACATAACTCATTCCGGTGCAGTGCTATCGTGGAATTATTTTCATCCAGGCGAAGCTACTCCACAATTACTTTTGCATATAGAAGACATCGACCTCTGGAATTTTAAGCTTGAAAAAACGACAGAAATTACGCAGGCAGTTTCGAGCTATAAACACGAATTCGGAAAATTTAGCGAGCTTGTTTTATTGTGCGAATCAAAAGAGGGGAGACAGCGGCTCATTCAAGACGGAGAAGCCTTGATGCGAAAAATGAACCTTGTTATCGAAAAAGTTGTTGCAAATGCGGAAACAATAAAGTTTGAAGGAATGAATGTCCCGATAGTCAATACGACCAACTTCGGATCACACATTGCGCAAGCTTTAATAAAAAAAGGCCCTCCCATAGCAATGTATTGGTCTAGAATAGGCAAAAAAATAGTTGTTTCATTGCGCTCCGATGGGACGGTTGATGTAGCGAAACTGGCAGAAAAATATGGCGGGGGAGGCCACCCTCGTGCCTCCGGCTTTTCATGGGAAGAGGACAATTTTCTAAGCATCCCTGACAGAATTAAAAAATGAAGTCACGAAAATATATTCTAACTGGCGGGACGGGTTTTCTGGGATCCTTACTAGGAGTTGAATTATTAAAGTCCGGACATTCAGTTTTTTTTCTTGGGCGAGGAGAGGGGAGCGATGCCCACAAGTCCCGTCAAGAGGATATCTTGCTAAAAATTGACGCTGATGTGCCCTTGCATAAAGCGCATTTTTTTAAAGTCGATTTCGAGAAACTCGAACTCGGACTTAATAAAATGGAGCAGGAATATTTAAAAGATGCAGATGGTTTTTTTCATCTGGCAGCAGATCTATCTTTTAAGCCAGAACATGGAACACGTGTCAGAAAAACTAATCACGAGAACCTTTTGCACGTAATGTCGTTATCAAAAAAACTTGAGATTCGTTTCTTTTTTGTAAGCACTGCTTATGTTCATGGAAGTCAGTCAAAAAATGCCCACATTCCGGGGGCCATTTTTCCTAGGCCGTTCAGCTTTCACAACGCATATGAGGAAAGTAAGTACGACGCAGAAATATTCATTAAAGACTGGTCATCAAAACATAATTTAAAATATACGATTCTCCGCCCCTCAATTATTGTTGATCGAGAAGGTAGAACAAGTACACCCTTCGGTTTCTCTTCTTTTTTAATTGGTATTGAAAAGCTTAAACATAAATTCCCGCGACTCATGTCTGGAAAATTTACCCCTCTTCTTCTCCCATTTCCATATTCACCATGTGCACGTCTAAATTTAGTCCCTGCAGATTGGGTCGTTCACTCAATTATCACGATTGCCGAAAAAAACAAACAAGATGGGCAAATTTTTAATCTAGTAAATCCTGAGCCAATTCCAATTAAAAAAATAATAGTTCACGCTTTCGAAAAAGGTAGTGGAATCCGATTATTTAGTTTTCCTGCCCCTGATTGGTTCATACAACTATTTACATTCACGATTCATCTAATTGGAAAAATTTTTAAGCCATTACGAATCCTTAGTGAAAGACTCTGGCTATTTAGATTTTATGTTACAGAAACTATTCTCTATGCTAGAGAAAATACTGATCGGCTTCTAGGGGAGACGACTAACCCCATCCCGACTCTTTCAGACAATGAACTCTACCTAGTAACTAAACATTTCATATCTCATTACAATAAAAAAACACGAGATATAAATAGTTGACTAAGTACGTTTTGTATGTAATACTATTTTTCGCTAATCGTTATCTCGATTGGCAGCAAAGAAGGAGGATATTCGGTGAAACTGCACCTTGGATTTGCTTTGATTGCGCTAGGGCTCGGAATGGCATCTATTGCTTGTCATGCGACTTCGAGACGAGAGGGTGGTAAATTCTTAACGCTCCCTGACAAAATGGTTCTTTTAGGTTGTACGTCCGCAATTGTAGGGATACTTAGCATAATGACACATCTATTTTTCTGGGTTGAGGTAAGGGAACTCCCGACTGGTACATACACCGTAACCATCCCAGGGGACTATCCCACTCGTACCCTTGAAGTCTACGACGTCATTAGTCCAAGGGTGCCTATTCGGGCTTTCATTCCGAAGGAGATCGTTCCTTCCTCTCCAGGATACGAGAGTGAAGTAGTAACATTCAGGATTGAAAGCGGAGCCCTTCATGTCATGAAGCGTCAAGCAATGAAATTCGTAGATATTCCGATCGTTCCCATCCCATAAAGAAGCTTAAGGTAACAGAACTATTTGCTTCTCTTAAAAAAAGTACGTGAGCCAGAGCTCTCGTACTTTATTTTTTTATGCACGCTCGATCTAGAGATTTGAGCACCGTTGCGCGACAGCGAGGGATTCTCACCCTCTTCACCATGCACATCTAATTACTGTATCTGCGAGTATATCGAAAAGAAATAATTATTCAAATTA
>JBBUBG010000027.1:0-3263 GCA_038058345.1 Patescibacteria group bacterium
CCTTTTCGAGTTTCGCAGACTCAATAATCGTCCGGAGTGCACTCTCCGACGTTAAAAAATTCTGACCAAGTGATTTTTTTGCGATCATTCGTTTGATTCTAACGTATGTCAATAAGCGCTGAGATTATGCGACTGCACTCGTGGAGAAAAGATAAAGGAACTTTTTCTCCTTCGGATCGAATAAAACGCTTTTTCCAATCAAATGCACGAATTTGGTCAATAAGGACAACTCCCTGGGTAGCAAATTTTTCTGGCAGACGCACCTCAAATTGATAACCTTTAGATTTATTTGTTATTGGACAAGCAATTAAAAGACCAACTCTTTTATTGTATGAAGCTGGCGTGAATACAAGTGCTGGACGGATTCCTTGCTGTTCTTTTCCTCGGGTTGGGTTAAAATCAAGCCATATAATCGAACCTTGTTCAGGTATAAGCATCTCTTACCAAATTTCTTTGCCTACGGGTGGTCCCCAATCGACGAGATCGTGAAGTGTCTCTGGTGTTATTTTTTCGATCATTTTCTCGATATCAATTCTGGAGCGACGCTTGTTTTTTTCAAGAAAAACACCTTTTTCCATTGGTTTTAGTTCTAAAATGGAGCCCTCTTCTAGTCGGTACTGGTCGGCTATTTTTTTAGGAATACGGACAGCGAGACTATTCCCCCACATCTTGAGCATTGTTTTCATATATACATTGTATCTACAATAAGCGCGGAGTGTCAACTTTTCCTGTTCCTTTTGAACGTATCCCAAACAATCGTTGGTTCATCATTGTAGGACCCGCTTGATGAAAAAGGATCACCTCCACCCGAGCTTGATTCGAAATCAACTAATTCAACAGGAATATCTCCGACAAATTCAGACGGGAGAGCGAATTCTCGTCGCCCGAACACCATTCTGCTGGATGCATATGATAAAAAAAGCTTTTTTTCGGCTCGTGTAATGGCAACATAAAAAAGTCGGCGTTCTTCCTCGTCTCTGTCCCCATTTTCTTCAGACATCATCGCTTTGTGCGGAAAAAGGTCGTGTTCAAGCCCAGAAACAAAAACATAAGGAAATTCAAGCCCTTTTGATGCATGAACGGTCATCAGTCGCACCGCGTTATAGTTTTTTTCAAGGGAATCTTGGTCGGAAGCAAGTGTTGTGTCTGCTAAAAATGTCGAAATTGCGTCTTCTCCCCTCATTACGTCATATTTTGCTGCTAAGTTTATCAATTCTTGAAGGTTTTCGATTCGCTCCTCTCCCATCGGGTCTTTTGCGTAGCTTTCTATCATCCCAGACTCGGAAAGAGCGATTGAAAGTGCCTCCTTTACAGTCCCCTCCACTGCTTTTTGCTTAATTTTCGCGAGAAGTGCGCGAAATTGGGTTAACTTTTCTTTTGTTTTCTCTGAAAGTTCCCCTTCTCTGCCTGATGAAATATGGTCGAGGGTAACTGCCCCGATTCCTCTTGTTGGTGAAACGAGCGCTCGTGCGAGTGCAATACGGTCATCTGAATTTACTGCCGATTTCAAATATGAAAGCAGGTCTTTTACCTCTTTTCTGTCAAAAAAGCGTGTTCCAAGCACCTGGTATGGAATTCGTAGAGTAAGTAACGCTTCCTCGAGAGCTCTTGATTGGAAATTCGCACGGAAAAGTATCGCGATATCTTTTGGATCTGCTCCGCCGTCAATTAAAGAAACGATTTCCTCCGCAATTCCACGAGCCTCATCCATTTCGTCTCTGGCCTCTCTAATTTTAATCTTTTCCCCGTGTGGTTTGGTTGCGCGGAGTATCTTTTCGTGGCGATTTGAGTTTTTTTCGATAATTTTATTAGCGGCGTCGAGGATTGTGGCTGTTGAGCGGTAATTTTCTTCAAGTAGTATGCGTTTTGCTGTTGGCCAGTCCTTTTCAAAGTTCATAATTATTTTAGAATCAGCCCCGCGCCAGCTATAAATGAGTTGATCCGCATCCCCAACGACGCAGAGATTCGCCTCTTTTCCAGTTAGAAGTCTAACTAATTCATACTGCACTGCATTCGTATCTTGATATTCGTCGACGTGAAGATATTTCCAAGTCTCGTGTAGGCGAGATCGAATATCTGGACGAAGTTTTAAAAGCGCTACACTTTTTGAAAGTAGGTCGTCAAAGTCCAATGATTTGTCCCGAGCTAAAATTCTTTCGTATATCGGCCATACTGCAATTACATCGCGCGCCAGTGTTCCCCGCTCTCCGCGAGCTACATATTCTGCCCGTGATACAACATTTCCTTTCTCTTTTGAAATTTTGGCAACGATTCGGCGGGGTTCATGTTCTTTTGGATCCAATCCAAGCTCTTTTAATGCTCGTTTTATAATAGAGATCTGCTCATCTCTGTCGAGTATTGAAAAATAACGAGAAACTCCAATAGCTTCACCAAAAGTGCGTAATAAATGGACTCCAAGTGAGTGAAATGTTGAAACGAAGGGAACGCCATTCATTCTTGTTTCGGTCGCCATCTTTTCCACACGCTCGCGCATCTCCTTCGCGGCTTTGTTTGTGAATGTAATAGCTAGAATTTGAGAAGGAGTAACCCCGCTTTTCACTAAATGAAAAATGCGATGAGTGATTGTTTTGGTTTTTCCAGCGCCGGCTCCAGCAATTACTAAAAGCGGTCCTTCCGTTGTCGTAACTGCCTCCCTCTGCGCTTCGTTTAATGTCGATAAATAATCCACCTGGATATACTAGCATGCGGTTAATTGAATTATGCACTATAATAAAAGCATGACTGAAACATTTGGAAGAGAATCTATAAAAGCGGATATTGATTTGTTGGAAAAGATGATTGAAGAGAAGAGGGCGATTCTTGAAAAAGAGAATAATATTGTTGAGGAAAAAGAGTTGGTGCGAGAGGCAGTGAAAGAAGTGGTAAAGCAGACGGCGCCAGTTTTGGTTGCTACTGCACCCAAAACTGGCGCCCCTGCTCCAGCTCCATCAAAATCTTATCTCGATGATCTTTCAGCAGAAGAGACTGATCAAGTTAAGGTTTTAGTAGGGGTTGCTTTTACGAAAGGCCTAGAGGCTAGCATTAAACAGTCTCAAAGTAGTCCAGAGTATATTCAAGATGCCTTTCATGATGTCCTTACGGATCGTTTGTATGAGGAGATTATTGCTCGTAAAGTAATTAATTAGTTTAATTCATGAATTATCTCACTTCTCCCTTTTTTGTCTCAATTGTAGCAGGGGTCATTGTTTTTTTCGGTCTTCTTGCTGTCCTTATTTTTCGCAAAAAGGGCCCATCCAGTTTGC
>JBBUBG010000028.1:0-7348 GCA_038058345.1 Patescibacteria group bacterium
TGCAACCGGTCTTCCTCACTATGGGCATATTTTGGCATCTACAATTAAAGATTTGATTCCCAGGTTTCAAACGATGAGAGGTTATCGGGTGGATCGAAGGTGGGGTTGGGATTGTCATGGTTTGCCGATTGAAACGATTGTTGAAAAAGAGCTCAAGCTTGCCGGTAAAAAAGAGATCGAGGCAAAAGGGGTCGATGTTTTTAATGAATCTGCTCGAAGTAAGGTTTTGACCTATGTTTCTGATTGGAAAAAAACTGTCGACCGGATTGGTCGCTGGGTGGATTTTGATGGCTCGTATAAAACCATGGATAACTCATATATGGAGTCTGTCTGGTGGGCGCTCAAAACAATAAACGATAAAGGACTTTTGTATGAGGGGAATAAAGTGCTGATGTATTGTCCTCGTTGCGAGACTCCTGTTTCAAAAGCGGAAGTGGCGATGGATTCTAGTTATAAGACGATCACAGAAGAGGCGATTACTGTTAAGTTTAAAATTAAAAATCCAAAGGAACATAATTTTCCTGAAAAAACATTTATCCTCGCATGGACAACGACTCCTTGGACTTTGCCTGCAAACATGGCGGTGGCGGTTGGGTCTCTCATTCAATATGTTTTAGTCAAAAAAGGGGAGGAGTATTTTGTAGTTGCGGGCGAGCGAAGCGAGGCCGTTTTTAAGGTAGATTTTGAAGTAGTGAGAAAATTTGACGGTAGTGAGATTGTTGGAATCGAATATGAACCACTGTTTGAAAATAGTTTGGTGCAAAAAACTGCTAAAAAAAGTTGGTTTGTTACAGAGGGAGATTTCGTTACGACAACAGATGGTACTGGTATCGTACATATCGCCAATATGTACGGAGAAGATGATTATCAACTCGGGCTCCGCTATGATCTTCCTCAAATTCCGATGGTTAGCGCAGGGGGAATGTATAACGAAAATGCTCCAAATTTCTTGCAGGGAATTTATTATAAAAAAGGCGAGAAGTTAGTTAAGGATGATTTAGTTTCTCGCGAGTTACTTTTTTCTCGTGAAAATTATACTCACGAATTTCCACACTGCTGGCGATGTGAGACGGCGCTTATCTATAAGGCCGTCGAAGCTTGGTTTATTGCCATTGAAAAAATAAAACAGCGTTTGCTTGAATTAAACCAAAAAATGCATTGGATCCCCGATCATCTAAAGGATGGGCGATACAAAAATATTTTAGAGAATGCGCCAGACTGGAATATTTCAAGAAATCGTTTTTGGGCCACCCCTCTTCCTTTTTGGAGATGTAGTGATTGTAAAAAAGTAGAAGTCCTTGGAGGTGTGGATGAATTAAAGTTGCACTCTAAAAAATCAGGTAATCGGTATTTTGTGATGAGACATGGCGAGGCTGATTCTAACGTAGCGGGAGTGATGAGTTCTCTCTATGATGCCCCTTCACATTTAACCGAAAAAGGTCGTCGTGAAGTTGAATATGGGTTGAAGAACTTAGCGGACAAAAAGATTGACCTTATTTTTTCATCTGATTTTATTCGCACCAAGGAGACAGCGAATCTGATTGCGAAGGGGCTCTCAATTTCTCCAGAGGCGATTATATTCGATGAACGCTTGAGGGAAGTTGATTCAGGGGATCTCCATGGTAAGCCGATTTCGGAATACCGCGACTCGTTTTCGTCCTTCGAGGAGAGATTTACAAAATGTCCCTCTGGAAGTAAGGAGAATCTTAATCAAGTGAAAGCTCGAATTAGTAGTTTTTTGTATGAGCTTGAAAGTAAATTTAAAGGCAAAAATATTTTAATAATAAGCCATGAGTCTCCACTTTGGCTTCTTTCTGCTGGAGCTGTTTTTGCAGACATTTCTTCGGCAATAAAAATGAAAGAAGGAGTTGATGAATTTATTAAAACAGGGGAATCCAGGGAGCTTTCTTTTGTTCCACTTCCACATAACGCAAAATTTGAACTGGATCTTCATCGTCCATATATAGATGAAATTGAGCTTGTTTGTTCGTGTGGAGGATCGATGATTCGTACTCCAGAAGTTATCGACTGCTGGTTTGAGTCGGCATCTATGCCTTTTGCTTCAGCACATTATCCTTTCGAGAATGGAGAGTGGTTTAAGAAACATTTTCCAGCACAATTTGTTGCTGAATATATCGCACAGACAAGGACATGGTTTTATTATTCAGCCGCAGTCTCTGCTCTTCTTTTCGACAATATTCCTTTTGAAAATATTGTTACAACTGGCACTATTCTTGCTGAGGATGGAGAGAAGATGTCTAAATCGAAAGGCAATTTTCCAGACCCGTGGATTTTATTTAACAAATATGGAGTTGATGCCCTGCGTCTTTATTTGATGTCGAGTCCCTTGATGCATTCCGAAGACTTAAATTTTTCCGAACGGGGAGTTAAGGAGATGGCGAATAAGGTTGTAATGCGAATGGAAAATAGTTTGTCGTTTTATGAATTGAATAAAAATTCAAGTGATGCGGGGAATCCAACTCTTTCAGCTTGGATTAAAAGCCGGTTGGCTGAGATGGTCAGGGACGTAACTGCATCGCTCGAGCGGTATGAGATTGATCTTGCTGTCCGGCCGATTGAGCAGTTTGTTGAAGATTTTTCTGTCTGGTATATTCGTCGCTCTCGTAAAAATTTTGACGTACAGACAACTCGCGAAGTTCTAAAAATCTTCGCAAAGACAGTGGCTCCGATTGCCCCATTTTTGGCTGATCATATTTGGCAGGCAGTTAAGAGCGACGAAGATCCTGAAACCGTTCATCTTTCTTCTTGGCCAGAATCAATTCCATTTGATTTGGGATTACTTTCTAGGATGGCTTATACGAGGGAAGTCGTCTCGTCTGGAATGCTGATGCGTCAAAAAATTGCGCTTCCGGTACGTCAGCCTCTTTCTTCCGTTTCGATTAAGGCAAGTGAAAATGTGCTTGGAGGAGACAGGCTTTTTTTGGAATTAATCGCCGATGAGCTAAATGTGAAAGAGGTAATTTTGAATGAAAAGCAAGAGGAGGCTTTAGTTCTTGATACAAATGTAACGGAAGAGCTCCGCTCCGAAGGGCTCGCTCGCGAACTACTTCGCGCTTTGCAGGGAGCAAGAAAGGAGGCAGGGCTTCTTTTTAAGGAATCAGCGACAGCTATAATTTCTAAAGAATACGAAATATTGCCAGAGAATTTATTGAAGAAAACTTTTGATGAAGCTTCTATCGTCGGACATGAATTTTCTGGGGATATTGTGCATGTCATACGCAGTATATAAAACCAAGGGATTTATCTCTGGGGGAAGAGATCAAGATGAGACAACTCGGTCTATCGAAATTTTCACAGAAGATTTCGGGTTTCTTCGTGTAAAAGCTTTAGGGATCCGGAAAATGGGATCTAAATTAAGGGCGCATCTTCGGACGTTTGCGAAGGTTGAAGTTTCTCTTGTTAGGGGGAGGGGGGATTGGAGATTGGTGGGGGCGGAGGAGTACTCTCCTCCGCCCCCACATCACGAATCTCAAATCTTCGCAAGGGCAATTGCTTTGGTGACTCGCCTTGCCCCAGTTGAGGGTTCGGAGAAGGAGTTATTTTCCGAGCTTGATTCTTTTAGGTCAGCGGTCGGGTTAACAAAAGAGGAGTACCTACCAGACCTTGAGCGAATTTTTGCCCTTCGCACTTTTTCTCTTCTCGGGTATTTGGCAAGTTTGCCGGAATCGGTCCAATTTATTTATAAAGATAGGGGTTATTCTACGACAGCTTTGTCTGCTTCTCGCGAACATCGTTCTATGCTTGCTTTGAACTTGCGCCAGGCAATGCAAGCTTCTGGACTATAATGTAGAATAATGAGCATGAGTTCTGATGAAGAATTAAAAAAAATAGAAGAGAAACTTTATAGCCCCGAAGGAGGGGGCCCACCTCCCGAGCGACATCAATTTTCGCCGCCACCGGTCGCACCTAAAACCTTTTTTGATAGTACGAAGCTTGAGCAAGATTCATCTCAAAAATTTATTCCTCCAATCTCGGAGAATCATATGAAATTAGCTATTAAGATTTTCGCAGGGTGCGCGCTCTTTTTTATTGCCGCGCTTGGGGTCGCTTATTATTTTGTATCAAGTGGAACAAAAACTGTTTCTTCAGACAACATTGATATCAATGTTGCGGGACCAGTTTCGATTAAAGGGGGAGAGGATCTTTCTTTGCAGATAACGATCACTAACAGAAATTCAGTCTCTCTTGAGGTTGCAGATCTGCTCGTGGAGTATCCTCCTGGAACACGTCTTGCTGGCGAGGAAGAAAGGGATCTTTTGCGTGAGCGTATTTCGCTCGGGATTATTAAGCCAAACGAAAGTGTCTCGAAAGCGGTGCATGCGATTCTTTTTGGTGAGGAAAATGTAGAAAAGATAATAAAGATTGGCCTTGAATATAGGTCTACTGGATCCAGCGCTACATTCTCGAAGGATTCAGAATTCAAATTGCTTCTTTCTTCGTCGCCGATCTCAATTGATTTTAAGTTACCGGAAAGGGCAAATCCAGGACAAGAGATTGAGCTTTCAGTTAGAGCGCTCTCTAACGCAAAAGATAATTTAACAAATGTACTTCTTGATCTTTCCTATCCACCAGGTTTTTCATTCAAATCATCTGAGCCAGTGGCTTCATTTCTTGATCATATTTGGAGGCTTGGCGACATTGCTCCGGGAAAGGCTCGCACGATTCGTATTCGCGGAATGATGAGTGGATACGTAAATGAAGTTAAATCGTTTAGGGCAGTGCTTGGTGCTGCGAAAGCTGGTGATGATTTTAAGGTAGGCGTTCCATATGGTACATCTTTTCGAACTCTTTCTTTGGAACAGCCGGAGATTAGTGCGGTGATTGTTTTAAATGGAAACAAGAGTGGAGATTATATTAGCCGCGGAGCAGAGCCAATTGATGGAGAGATTGATATAACAAATAATTCAAATGAGAGGGTGAGAAATGTTAGTGCGGAATTAGCTCTCGGTATTCTCGTTCCGAAAGAGTCTGTTTCAGTTTCCTCTGGTTTTTACGATTCTCTATTAGGGAAAATAAAATGGGATCAAAATTCCTTTGGAGATCTTTCTGAAATTGCTCCAGGGGATACTGTTCGTCTGCTTTTTGGATTTGATGGGCCGGCGCTAGCGCCGGCCCCCGGGACTGTCATTAAGGCTCCTCGCCTCGGTCTTTCTGCAACGGTTAATGGCTCCAGAGTTTCGCCACTCTCTGGTAGTAGCGCGGTGGAACTTTCTATTGATCGAGCCATTCTTTTTTCTACTGATTTTGATCTCGCCTACAAGGCACTTTATGCATCCGGTCCGCTTCTAAATAGAGGACCTCTTCCGCCTCAAGCAGAAAAGGAAACTACCTACACAATTGTTTGGACGGTAAGTAATTCGTCAAACTTAATTACTGGAGCAGAGGTAAGTACAATACTTCCTCCGTACATGCAGTGGCTTGCTTCGTATACGCCTTCAAACGAAAATATAAGTTACGATCCTGCAAATCGCACTGTTAGGTGGGTTCTTGGTGATGTTAAGGCTGGGTCTGGATTTACCAGGGCCGCCAGGGAAATCGCTTTTCAGTTAGCCATCGTGCCGTCTGTTTCTCAAGTGGACATGGAACCTAATCTTACTGGGGAAATAAGACTTTCTGGAGTTGACCAATTTACAGGAGCTCCGATCGAGAGTATAAAGAGATCTCTCACGACCGCCATCACCTCTGATCCTAAATTTGAATCAGGGCAAGAACGAGTGGTCAGATAGCTAAAACTAAAAAATAACATGCCCGAAAAAGAGATGGATAAGATGGAGAAGATAGTTTCGCTTTGTAAGCGGAGGGGTTTTGTTTATCAAGGATCAGAGATTTATGGCGGGCTGGCGGGTGTCTATGATTTTGGACCGTACGGTGTTGAGCTCTTGAACAACATTAAGGCCTCCTGGTGGAAAGCCAATGTGTACGATAAGGAAAATTACTACGGTCTCGACTCGGGAATGTTTAAGCATCCCAGGGTATGGGAAGCGAGTGGTCACGTGGGTGGATTTTCAGATCCGCTCGCTGAGTGTCGGAACTGCCAGACGCGAATTCGTGTTGATAAAGAGCTAGCCAGTATTGGAGTTGCTGCTGACGAGAAAATGTCAGAGCAGGCGCTTAACGAGCTTTTTGACGCGCATCGAAAAGAGATCCCTTGTCCAAAATGCGGTAAAAAAGATTTTAGTGCTGTTAGGGCTTTTAATATGTTGGTGAAAAGTAACCTTGGCGACTTTACATCAAAAGGGGAGGATCCTGTGTATTTGCCAGGAGAAGCGTGTCAGGGTATCTATCTGAATTTTAAGAACATAGTTGATAGTCTTCATCCAAAGATCCCTTTTGGTGTTTCTCAGATAGGTAAGGCTTTTCGTAACGAGATATCGCCCCGCAATTTTCTTTTTCGTACGCGTGAGCTTGAACAGGCAGACACTCAGTTTTTTGTTCGCCCTAACGAAAACAAGGAAGCATATGAAGCGATCAAAAAGGATCGATGGAATTGGTATCTCTCGTTGGGTATACCTGAAAGTAAGCTTCGTTTTAAACAACACGAAAATCTTGTGTTCTACGCAAAAGATGCTTGGGATATTGAGTATGAATTTCCGAGTGGCTTTGACGAAATAGAGGGCATCCATGATCGTACGGATTATGATCTTACTCAGCATATGAAGTTTTCTGGCCAAGATTTACAATACACGGACTCGCAGATGGGCGAGAAATATATCCCTTGGGTTTTGGAAACTTCCATGGGTGTTGGGCGTGTTTTTCTTGCAGTGCTCGCAGAGGCATATCATGAAGACGACATTGATGGCGACAAGCGCGTTGTTCTCAGGCTCGCACCGCATCTCGCGCCAGTAAAGGTTGCCGTCTTCCCATTACTCCGTAATAAGCCAGAACTCGTGGCAAAGGCGCGCGAAGTGTTCTCAACGCTTAAAAAAGAGTTTGGTGCGGTTGTTTTTGACGACAACGGAAATATTGGTAAGCGTTATCGCAGGCAGGATGAAATCGGGACAGTCGCGACAGTTACTATTGATTTCGACACACTGGATGACGGCGCTGTTACCATCCGAGACCGAGATACAGCGATTCAGGTTCGTGTCAGTATTTCTACTTTGGCCGAAGCATTACGGGAGCGTCTCTCCGTGTAACTTCTTTTGGAAACATACTTAAAGATTTCTCTGTCGGTGTCGATAATGTGCCCATTCAGATTGAAATCTAGTCCAAGTGTGGTGCACATTGTTTGAAGTATGTAAATCGGTATTCGGTTTTTTCTTCGCCGCCATGCCGAAAGAGTTTTGAAGTTGATTTGAAGAAATGCCGCAAACGATCTGTCGGTATT
>JBBUBG010000029.1:0-8530 GCA_038058345.1 Patescibacteria group bacterium
GAGACCCAATGGCTTATTGAACGGATTATTACCGGGTTCTCTGTCGGAGCCCGAGAGAGAGAGAGAGAGAGAGAGAGAGAGTAAAGACGCTTCGCCCCATGGAATCCCGATTGGGAACCTCACTAGTCAGCTTTTTGCCAATGTGTATATGAATGAGTTCGATCAATTTGTAAAGCATGTTCTTAAAATAAAATATTATGCCCGATACACTGATGATTTTGTGATTCTATCAGAAAGCCGGAAGTATCTCGAATATCTGTTGCCAAAGATTGAGATATTTTTAAATCAAAGCCTCAAACTCAAGCTCCATCCAGAAAAAGTCTCTCTCCAATCGTATGTTCGGGGTTCCGATTTTCTTGGGTATGTTTCCTTATCCCACCATGTAGTTCCAAGAACAAAGACTCGAAAGCGGATGATGAGGAAGTTAAGAGAGAGGGTGGAAAGCTACAAAGCGGGTGCAATTGAAGAGGAGCAACTTTTTGCTTCTCTGCGCTCATATCTGGGCATTTTATCACATGCGAATGCGCACGATTTGAGAGAGGAGGTTTTGAATCAGTTTTGGTTTTGGTTAAAAGGGTGACAATTCCCCAATGCTTTCAATTTAAGCCATGCGTTGCGGTAGCAGTCTTTTTATGTTTAAATAAAATTCTGTGTTGGATAGTCGCACGTATTTCGTTTTTTAATGGAGTACGTGAGGAAAGTCCGAACACTCGATCATTAAATTGATAAGAGTAGCGGGTAACTCCCGTCCGCGGAAATCGCTAACCGCGAGAGGTGCGAGCAGAAACGCTTGCTTGCGAAAGAAAGCAAGCGTCCCCCATCTTTTTTGCAATTGCAAAAAAGATGGGGGACGAGTCTGGTGATAAATTGAAAACCAGAATGAAACGGCTAAATCCTTACTTGAGTGCAAGGTCGTGCCGTCTTTGTTTTACATTGACGGAGTGCCGCTCGAGCCAATTGGTAACAATTGGCCCAGATAAATGACTGTACACGGGCCACGTAACAATGGCCTGGGACAAAATTCGGCTTATAGACACAGAACGCGAAAATATGAAAAAGCCCCCGGCAAGTGCCGTGGGCTCTTTCTTTGCATCAAATATTTTTTAGAGAGAGGGAGGGTAGACAAATGAGCTACTTTGGCTATAATAGCTACTATATGATTACCTCCACTTTTACTGCTAAAGAAGGCAAAAATAACTTTGGGCGGCTTTTGGACGAAGCTCGGATTTCGCCCGTCGCTATTGAAAAAAATGGTCGTCGGGTAGCGGTTATTATTTCTTCCGACGAATACGATGAATTTGAGGCTCGACGTGACTCCGACTGGGGAAAGCGTGCAGAGACGGCGCACAAGAAGGGATACATTGGAGTAGCTAAAAGCCATACGGTTTTGAAAAATGCCCTTAGCTCTCGAGATTAATCTCTCTCGTGCTTCGGAGAAATACCTAAAGAAGCTCCCTAGTAAGCATAAGAGGCAGATAGCCGAGAAGCTTTTTAAGCTTGCCGAAAACCCGGTGCCTACTGATTCCAGTGCACTTCGTGGATATGAGAAATATTACCGTGCCGATATTGGAGAACATAGGATAGTGTATCAATTTTCTAAAATCATTTTATCGGTAACCTTGATAGGAAAGAGAAACGACGATGAAGTGTATAGAAAGTTTGGGCGGTTGTTAGGCTAGATATTTCATAAAGTTGGGGAAAATGGTAAAGGGGCTTTTATTAAAAGTAAGAATATCGTTTTAGGTACGAATGTTTCCGTAGGCGAGACTCTTGGAGAAATCGTAGTTGAAGGGAAAAGTATTCCCGTTGTGGCGTTGTGCGCTGGCATTATATGCGAACTCGACCCAGATGAATCACGGGAGGTATACACTGGTCAGACTTTAGTTGGAATTGGTGAACATGGTGAACTAAAGCAATGAAGCCAAAGCGACTCTGTGCACAAGAAGAAATAGGGTAGTGGTCGTCATGAATCTGGGGAGCAGTATTTCTTTGCATCTAGAATAGAATCAGTTACAATGATTTGATTATAGGTCAAAAATAATAACTATCATGCAAGATGAAAATTCAGAGGTAATCGTTGAAGAAATCGTCGAAGAAGTGGAGTCTCCAGTTCTTGAGGTCGAAGATCAGGAAATTGAACTAGCCGTCGTTCCCAGACGTCGTTATTTAACCATTTTTGAAAAGATATCGAACTATCTGGGGATGTTCGCTATTTTTCTTTTGCCAGTTTTGTTCTACCCATCGAGCGACTTATCGATCGAGGTGTTCAAAAAATTTATTTTCGGCTTTGCTCTTATTACTGCCATTATTTTAGGACTTCTTGCAAAACTTGAAGACGGACGTTTTTCTCTAATAAAATCACGTTTGATCTTCTCTTCCTTTTTGCTTGCAGTGATCTATTTCCTGTCGAGCCTTGCTTCCAGTGATGTGAGTCGTTCGTTGTTTGGATTCGGATATGAAACTGGTACATTTATCTCGGTTGTAATTTTCTTCTTTGCGATCGTTATTGGATCGACGATATTCGAGCGCGAAAAAAATGTCCGGCTTTTTCTTCAGACTCTTGTTGGTGTTGGTATCTTGGCATTTGTTCTGAAAATTTTTCATCTATATTTCCCAGGCGTTGGAAGTCTTGGGGGTGCTTTTAATTTGCCGAACGAGAATCTCATCGGAAAATGGAATGATTTAGGTATTTATTTTAGTTTGTCAGCTTTAATCTCGCTTTGTGTTCTTGAGTTCAAGACCCTCGTTGGATATTCAAGGCCATTAGCTAAAGCGGGCGTCGTTGTCTCCCTTCTTGGAATGGCCATTGTTAATTTCTCGATGTCTTGGTATATGATCGGGATTTTTGCACTTTTCATTCTTGTTTATAAGATTGCATTCGGTGCAGCTTCAGGGCTTTCTATTTGGTCAAAGTTGATGAAGCCATCTGTGGGAGTAATTATATTTGCCCTCCTCTTTATTTTTATGGGTCAAGCAGATCGACCAATTGGCAAAATTGTATCTGCTTTTCAGGAATCAAAAAAAATAAATACGCTTGAAGCGCGTCCATCGTTTGCCGCGACGATTGATGTTACTAGGGCCGTTTTCCTGAAAGATCCAATTTTTGGTTCGGGTCCTAATAGCTTTGAATCTGAATGGCGAATTTCCCGCCCAGAATCTGTAAATGAGACTATTTTTTGGAATCGTGATTTTAGCGCTGGATATGGATATATCCCAACGGCGCTTGCTACTGTTGGAATTGCAGGGTTGATTGCGTGGATCATCTTTTTGTTGACATATTTGGTTACTGGGATTCGCGCTGTCTCGCTTGCTTCTGTTGAAGGTGGAGCAAAAGCCGAGCTAATGACGCTTTTTATTTCCGGGCTATATCTATTTGTTTTTGCAACGATTTATGTTCCCGATAACGCTTTGCTGGGAGTTGCATTTAGTCTTGTTGGTGCTTTTGTCGGATTGCTTTCCTATTATGGGTATTATAGTAAAAGAGAGTATTCAATTGCTGGCTCATCGAGGTATCGTTTTATTGCAGTGATCGTTCTTGTTCTCGTGATACTTTCTGGAGTTACAGCTGACTACACCTATGCAAAAAAATTCCTTGCCACTCGAAACTTCCAGTCGGCATTTTATGTTGCCAATGACAGAGGAAATATCGAAAAAGCGATTGGTATTTTAGATCGAGCAATTGCTCTTGATGATCAAGATCTCTATCAACGTTCTCGTGCGGAGCTTTTAATCGTACGTCTTAATCAGATTCTTTCTGACGATAGCGCATCGGCGGACAAGTTGCGCAGCCAGTTTCAGGATGTACTTTCAAGGGCAATTGAATCTGCAAATCAGGCCGTAAAGCTCGATCCAAAGAATCAATCAAATTATATTGTATTGGGTCGGGTCTATGAATCAATCGTCTCACTAAAAATTGAGGGGGCTTACGAAGCTTCGAAATCTGCTTACGATCAATCATATAATCTAGCAGGGAAATCTCCTGTTGTTGATTTATCTCTCGCCAGGCTCGAATTTTTGAAGGGGAACGTAAAAAAGGCGCGAGAGCATATCAGCAAAGCGCTAACGAAGAAAACTAATTTCACCGAGGCTTTTTATCTCCTTTCTCAAATAGAAGCCAAGGAAGGGAATCTGGTAAAAGCAATAACAAACGCCGAGCAAGTCGTCGTTCTTGCCCCCGGTGATGTTGGTGTAATATTCCAGCTCGGTTTTCTCCGCTATCTAAATAAAGATTATAAAGGAGCTGGCGCTGCTCTTGAAAGAGCCGTCGAGTTAAACAGTGATTTCTCGAACGCACGATATTTCCTTGGTCTATCATATAGCAAGCTCGGAATGAAAGATCAGGCCGTTGCTCAATTTGAGAAAATTAAAATTAGCAATCCGGACAATACTGAAGTTCAGAAAATATTAGCTAACCTCTATCAGAATAGGCCAGCTCTTGAAGGCTTGGTTGAACCAGAAGGAAGCAGAACTCTACCAGTCAAGGAAGATCGTTAGTTGAATGGGACGTCTGCATAAAATATTCTCATGGAAGAGCGAAGGGCTTTCTCGGACTGTTTTACTGCTAGCATTCGCGACGGGAGCATCTCAAGTTCTGGCATTATTGCGCGATCGCCTGCTCGCGGGTCATTTTGGAGCAGGGCGAGAGCTAGACATTTACTACGCCGCTTTCAAAGTTCCGGACTTTTTGTTCGCCACAGTTGGCTCACTGATCTCCCTTTCTGTTCTCGTTCCGTATCTTGCTCGTGTTTTTGAGCAGTCAGAAGAGGTGCGAAAACGTTTCCTCTCCAGCGTTTTTACGGTGTTTTCTTTTGGGATGCTTATTGTTTCCGCGATTGCGTTTTTCTTGATGCCGTTTATTACAAGAATTATCTTCCCTGGATTCGATTTGGAGGCAACAAAACAAACCGTGCTTCTTTCTCGTATTCTTCTTGCTCAACCGATCTTGCTTTCCCTGTCTGGTTTCTTTGGGAGTATTAATCAAACAGCTCTTCGGTTTGTCGCATTTGCGGCGAGTCCAATTCTCTATAATTTAGGAATTATCGGTGGGATACTTTTCCTTGTTCCAAAATTGGGACTGATGGGACTTGCTATTGGTGTGGTTGTGGGAGCCTTCTTTCATTTTTTGGCAACGGTGCCATTCGTTGTGGCAGAGGGTCATACTCCGCGTCTCTCAAAAAGAATCGATTTTGGATTAGTTCGTGCCGTTGCATCGAAATCTCTTGTCAGGTCTCTTGCATTTACATCGATTCAGCTTGTCACTACAGTTTTTGTTTCCATTGCATCAACATTTCACGCAGGCGCGATAACTCTTTTCACAATGGCCTACAATTTGCAGTCTGTTCCACTTTCGGCTATTGGTGGAAGTTATTCCGTGGCAACCTTTCCTGTCCTTTCCAAGCTTTTTATTAAAAACGAAAAAGGGGCATTTGAGGAAAAATTGCGAACTTCTATTGAGGAGCTTTTTTTGGCGACAATCCTTCTTTCGGGCGTTGCGATTGCGCTTGCACCAGCGGGCATTCTTATTATTTTTAAATCAGGTCAATTTACGATTGAAAGTGCAAGCGAGGTAGCTTTGGCATTCCGGATCTTTGTCTTTTCTCTTCCTGCTCAAGCCCTCATCCTTTTTATTACAAGAGCGTTTTATGCTGCTGGTCGAACGCTACTTCCTGTGTACGTAAATACAATTTGTGCTTTTTTCACAATGTTTCTTGGGTTTGCTATCCCAATGGCGATTGGTCAGACGGGGTCAATCAGTCTTCTTGCGCTCGCTTTTACTATTGGAAATTTGATCAACGCAACAGCTCTTTTGTACCTACTTAATAGAAGTTTTCCTGGAGTGCTTTCTTCGTTTATTTTTCGATTGACGAGGGGATTATTTTCAGCGATTACGGGAGGGCTCCTCGCTTTTGTTGTTTACATATCGATAGTTCCAGCTGATTCGATTTTTTCCCTGCTCTTGCTTGGAACCGCAAGTGCGGTTATTGTGGGCATTCTCGGGTCTGTAGGGATGCTCGAATATCTTGGTTTCCCTGCCTTTACTAGGATTCGCGAAAGATGAGCCTAACCTCTAATATTAGAAATTTTTCAATCATCGCCCATATTGATCATGGGAAGTCTACTCTCGCGGACAGAATGCTCGAGATAACCGGAACTATTGAAAAACGCAGGATGCGCGAACAGTTTCTAGATCAGATGGATCTTGAGCGAGAGCGGGGGATCACAATTAAAATGCAGCCTGTGAGGATGGAATATCACACAGAAAATTCTGCTTCAATTAATATTTTAAATCTTATTGATACTCCTGGGCATATCGACTTCTCCTATGAGGTTTCTCGGGCAATAAAGGCGGTGGAAGGAGCTGTACTGCTTGTGGATGCCACTCAAGGAGTTCAGGCGCAGACGATTGCAGTTCTTGACCTTGCTCGTGAGGCTGGGCTCACAATTATTCCGGCGATTAACAAAATTGATCTTTCTCTTGCGCGCGTGAAAGAAACTAAAGAAGAAATCACGGAGCTCCTCGGAGAGGGGCATGGTCCAATCCTCGAGATTTCAGGAAAAACTGGAGAGGGCGTTAAGGAGTTGCTTGATGAGATTGTAAGGAGGGTTCCCGCCCCAAAGCCAGAATTTCCAGAGACAAATGGTTTCCGGGGTCTTGTTTTTGATTTTGAATATTCTGCGCACCGCGGAGTTGTTGTATTTTTTAGAGTACTCGACGGTGAAATAAAAGAGGGAGACGACATTAGTTTTTCTGCTCTAGGGGAAAAATTTACGGTTTTGGAGGTGGGCGTATTTATGCCAGAAAAAAAGATTGCAACTAAACTTTCTGCGGGAGAAATTGGCTATGCTGTAACCGGAATTAAAAGGCCAATTCAAGCGGCGGTTGGAGATACATTAATTCGAACTCATGTAAAATTGCCAGCCGTCTCGGGGTATCAGTTTCCTCGGCCGGTCGTTTGGGCTTCACTTTATCCGGAGGAGCAAGATGATTTTGTGTTATTGCGCCAAGCCCTTGAGCGTTTGCGCCTTTCGGATTCGTCTCTCTCATTTGAGGAGGAGTCATCAGGGGCTCTTGGTCGCGGTTTTCGGGTAGGTTTTTTTGGAATGCTTCATATGGAAATTGTATCGGAGCGATTAAAAAGAGAGTTTAATCTTTCTCTGGTGGTAACAACTCCCACGATCGGATATGAAGTTACGAAAAATGGTAAAGCTGAAATAATCTATAATCCCGTTTTTTTTCCTGATGACAAAAGCGCTGAACTTTTGCGTGAGCCGTGGATCGAGGTGCGTGTAATTACTCCCCCAGAACATCTTGGAAATTTAATGACTCTTTTCCATGAACACGAAGCTATTGTAAAAACGATGGAAATTTTTGGTGAGTCTCGAAATGAAATAATGTTAGAGATGCCACTTCGCGAACTTATGCGAAACTTTTTTGATGACATAAAATCGGCAACCTCTGGATATGCCTCGATTTCGTACAAGATGCTCGATCTGCGAGTGGCGGATGTGGTGCGAATGGATATCTTGGTTGGAGGTGAGCCAATCGCAGCTCTTGCGCGTATCGTTCCTCGTAATCGTATTCCTATTGAAGCAGAGCGAGTTGTCGATAGACTGAAGAAATTACTCCCGAGGCAGATGTTCGATTTCAAAATTCAAGCTCAAGCTGTTGGGAGAATCATTGCTTCGCATTCTATTTCTGGAATGAAAAAACAGCTCGGCGATTTTGGGAAAAACGGTGGCGATATCACTCGGAAAATGAAGCTTTGGGCAAAGCAAAAAAAGGGCAAAGAAAAAATGAAGGCCACGGGGCGAGTCAATATCCCGGAAGATGTCTTCCTGAAAATGATGCGTCGTGATGATTAGAAGCTAAAAGAGTACAGAAGTACCATTGAGATAATCACCAGTACCGAAAGAACGGCCCAGACTTTCTCGAGTCTCTTTCTGTTTTTTGAGACATATAACATTCTTGCTATTATGGTACAAGGATGAAACAAATTCAACTACATCGCAGTTATCGATCGTTTCTCTATTCTCCTGTCGTGCTTGTGATTTTGATCATTTGTCTGATATTATTGGGCCGTGCAACCTTGGATGCAAGGGGAAAGTATCTTTATTCTCTTAGTAAAAGAGATGAGGCAGAAGGGGCGCTTCGCGGAGTGGAAGAGCGTAAGGCTGTCCTTATTGATGATCTAAATAAGCTAAAAACTGAACGAGGGAAGGAGGCGGTTTTGCGAGATAAATTTGATATAGTAAAGCTGGGGGAGGAAGTGATGGTTATTCTTGAAAGTGAACCTAAGACGGAAAAGGTGTCAGGAACCGTTCTTTCGGATTAAAATTGCGGAATTGGTTTAGTGGTAGGACGCGACCTTCCCAAGGTTGAGGCAGGAGTTCGATTCTCCTATTCCGCACCATATAAAAAATGACAAACAGGTTGTTTGTCATTTTTTATATGGTGTATTTATTGTACCAAGTTAGAACCTATTTCCAAAATCGGTGACGAATGAATCGCCCCACCACCGCTCGCTCCGCT
>JBBUBG010000030.1:0-2037 GCA_038058345.1 Patescibacteria group bacterium
TGTTTTATAAATAAACTCGATCGCACGGGCGCATCTTTTGAGCGATCCTATGCTTCCATCCTTGATCGTTTGACTAAAAATGCCGTACGAATGCAGATTCCGATTGGAGAGGAAGATAAGCATGAGGGGGTAATCGACTTGCTTACAATGAAGGCCTACGATTTCGAAGGAGAAAAAGGAAAAGATATCAAAGAGATTCCAATCCCTGCGGATTTGCTAGAAACTGCAAAGAAATATCACAACGAGCTTATTGAGAAAATTGTCGAAACTGATGAGACTGCAATGGGTGAGTATCTTGATGGTAAAGAGATTTCTGTCGACAGACTTAAGAAGCTTTTGCGTACCGCTACTATTAAAGTTCAGATTGTTCCAGTTTTTGCCGGTTCTGCTTTAAAAAATAAAGGTGTTCAGTTGGTGCTTGATGGTGTTGTTGACTATCTTCCATCTCCTGTAGATATTCCTCCCGCTAAAGGTATTGATCCAAACACTGGTGAAGATATTTTTCTTGAGCAGAGAAATGATGCTCCTCTTTCCGCTCTTGCCTTCAAGCTCGCCGCTGACCCATTCGTTGGCCAGCTCACTTTCCTCCGAATTTATTCTGGAACTATTAGGTCTGGTTCATATGTTTACAACGCCTCAAAAAATGAACGTGAACGTGTTGGTCGCTTGGTGCGAATGCATGCCAACGAGAGAGAAGAAGTAAAAGAGGCTTATGCTGGTGAAATTGTTGCCGCGGTTGGTCTAAAAAGCACTCTTACTTCCGATACTTTATGCGACGAGGATCATCCTATCATTCTTGAAAAAATTGTTATCCCAGAGCCAGTTATCTCGATGCGCATTGAGCCAAAGACAAAAGCCGATCAAGAAAAAATGGGCCTCGCTTTGAAGAAACTTTCCGATGAGGATCCAACTTTCCGAATTCGTTCTGACGCTGAAACAAATGAAGTTATTATCGCAGGAATGGGAGAGCTTCATCTTGAAATTATCGTTGATCGTATGAAGCGAGAGTTTAATGTTGAGGCTAATACTGGCAAACCACAAGTGGCTTATCGAGAGACAATTACCGGTGAGGCAGAAGAAGAGCATAAATACATCAAGCAGACTGGTGGTAAGGGACAATATGGTCACGTCAAAATTCAGATTCGCCCTATCGATTATTCAGAAGAGCCATCAAAGAACACAAAGAGATACAATAATTTTGAGTTTACAAACGCAATCAAGGGAGGAGTTATTCCACAAGAATTTATTCCTGCCGTTGAGAAGGGTCTCGTTGAAGGACTTTCACGTGGAGTTCTTGCTGGTTTCCCATTAGTGAATGTGTCAGTAACTCTTATTCATGGTTCGTATCATGATGTTGACTCATCTGAAATTGCCTTCAAGCTTGCCGCTTCTATGGCCGTTCAGGATGCTTGTAAGAAGGCTAGACCTGTTATTCTTGAGCCTGTAATGAAGATGGAGGTTATTACACCAGACAAATTCATGGGTGATATCACCGGAAATCTTAACTCCAAACGTGGACAGATCGAATCAATGGAAGATCGCGGACAGTATAAAGTTATTCGTGCGAAAGTTCCTCTTTCCGAAATGTTCGGTTATGTAACCCAGCTTCGTTCGATGACAGAAGGGCGTGCTTCTTCTAACATGGAATTTGCCGAGTATGCGATCGTTCCTAAAAATGTTGCTGATACAATTATCACGTCAAGAAAGTAGAAAAGGGAGAGGAATTGTGATATAAGAAAGGTGGAATAGTCTGCTTGGCTAACTAAAAAGGGGAGGTTTACCACATGGGCGACGTTGGAATTGAGAGCGAAATTTACAATCCGTATATTTTTTCGTGTGCATCGTGCGTGGGGAGGTCTCCAGAAAGCGTAGAGGGTGTGCTGGTTTGCCTTGGCTGTGAGCGACCAATCTGCACTTTGTGCCGAAGGCCGATCAAGGGGGTCGATGCCTCTGTTGTCGAAGACTCCCTCAAGTATGGTTGCCTCGTATGC
The DNA here is from genome assembly GCA_038058345.1 of Patescibacteria group bacterium. Classification (GTDB taxonomy): domain Bacteria; phylum Patescibacteriota; class Minisyncoccia; order Phycocordibacterales; family JBBUBG01; genus JBBUBG01. The sequence goes on from JBBUBG010000030.1 coordinate 1,992, forward strand.
GACCCAAAATGCCAGGGGCCGATATAGAAAATGAGCCCCCTTCAAA
>JBBUBG010000031.1:0-2234 GCA_038058345.1 Patescibacteria group bacterium
CAAAAGAGGAAGGGCTTGGTCTCGATCCATCACGACTTTACGTTACAACTTTTGCGGGCGACGAGAACGCTCCCGAGGATATTGAATCACCAAAGATTTGGCAGAAACTGGGAGTCCCGCGCAGTCGTATCTATCCATTCGGAGCAGAAGATAATCTTTGGAGTCCTGGAGATAATGGCCCTTGCGGACCGGATTCAGAGATGTTTTATGATGTCACCAGTGAGGGGCTCGGCGATCTCTCCAAGGAGGAATTTTTGAATGCAGTGAAGCAAGAAGACCTTGTTGAAATTTGGAACGATGTGTTTATGGAGTACGAGAAGAAAGATGGCAGGGTAGTAGGTAAGCTCACAAACAGGAATGTTGATACTGGTGCTGGACTTGAGCGCATGACCGCCGTGGTGCAGAAAAAGAAAACCGCATACGAAACTGATCTCTTCATTCCAATCATGCTTAAGATTGATGAATTTTCTGCGGTGGATGATCCGCGCGCAAGGCGCATCGTTGCTGACCATATTCGCACTGCTGTATTTATGATTGGCGATGGCGTTCTTCCCGCTAATACAGATAGAGGTTATGTGCTTCGTCGCTTGCTTCGTCGTGCTGTGCGTTATGCTGACACTCTCCAAATGAAGCATGGTTCGCTTCTTCATCTTGCGGGTACAGTGATTGATACCTATCAAAATGCTTATCAAAATTTGAAAGAACAAAGAGCGCATATCGAAAAAGAAGTAGAAAAAGAAGAATCAAAATTTCGTGAGACGCTCGAGCGGGGCTTAAAAGAGTTTGAAAAAGTGGAAGTAAATTCTGTTGTGGCCTTTGACCTGTTTCAGACCTACGGTTTCCCCTATGAATTAACAGAAGAGCTCGCGAAAGAAAAGGGAATTGTTATTGATAAGGCGGATTTTGATCGACGGATGAAAGAGCATCAAGCACTTTCGCGTTCCAGCTCCGAGCAGAAATTCAAAGGCGGGCTTGCTGATCACAGCGAGGAGACGGTTCGATTACATACCGCACATCACCTACTTTTAGGTGCTTTGCAGGAAGTGATGGGCGCAAGTGTAAAACAGCGTGGTTCTAATATCACGAGCGAACGCCTTCGCATCGATTTTTCTTTTGAGCGCAAGATGACAGACGACGAAAAAAAACAGACGGAAGATTTAGTAAATAAGTGGATTGCTGAAGCTATTCCTGTGGTACGTCGCGACATGCCAAAAGCAGAAGCGGAAGCGCTCGGCGCGGAGCACGAATTCGGCGCAACTTATGGAGATATAGTTTCTGTTTATTTTGTGGAGCGCACGGACGGGACACGGGTAAGTAAGGAATTCTGTGGAGGACCTCATGTCTCGAGCACGAGCGAGCTTGGGGTTTTTAAAATACAAAAAGAAGAAGCTGTTGCCTCGGGAATTAGGCGTATCAAGGCTACTCTAAAATAGAGTTCTCCATATCTAGATTTTTCGAGAGCGGTGATATAATATCCGCATGAGTATTTTCTCTTTTTCAAAAAAAAGAATGGCGGTTGCATGTGCGGACAGCGGATCGGTGAGTCTTGGAATAATCGAATATTCAAATGGGGAAGTGCCAAATATTCTTTGGTACGGAAAAAAGAAAATACCGCTTTTTGAGATAGCCGAAAATTCAACACTAGCAAGTGAAGCCACGCGCTTGCTTTCGGAACTAATTTCTCAAGCTGGCGCCGAAGGTTTTTCATCCAAAGAAAGACCGATGATATTTTTGGGTGCTCCCTTTATTGAAAATCATATCGCTCATTTTTCCGAAAGCTTTCCAGAAGCGGTCGTTGTCACCAAAGAGAGAATTGGATTGATCTCCAGCAATCAGGCCTCCTCGTCTTCGGTGAAAGATTTAAAAGACAAGGGAAGTCGTCAGAATATTGTCGGCTTTTTTCTGAATGGGTACGAGACGCATAAGCCGTTTGGCAAGCTCGCAAAAAAAATTGAGATTGTACAATGTACTCATACCTTAAATAATCGGCCTATTGCAGACACGCTTTCATCTTTTCATTCTGGTGCACCAGAGTCAGAATCCTTACTTGTCTCTATGTGGCATACTTCACTTTCTTTGCTTTCCCTTCGTGATTTTGCAATTTTTTCAGTGGGGGGTGAATATCTGGAAATCGGAATTATACAAGGTGGTGTTCTTGTTTTCTGTGGGACGATAGAGACGGGGACTGCTCGTTTTCTTCGTGACATTGCCTCTAAATTATCAATTTCACCAAA
>JBBUBG010000032.1:0-2677 GCA_038058345.1 Patescibacteria group bacterium
GTTTTAATCGTTTGGATTTTGCTCGAAATAGTTTCGAACTTTGTCCAACAAACATCGTTTTTGACAAAGTAAGGTGGATGTGTTGCCAAAAAAAGAAGAAGCGCCATCTTGAACGGATAATCTTGCCAGCGATAGTGTATAATTTTAAGAATGAAAATTGGAATAATTTCTCCGTCTGCTCCAAGTACACATACGGAAGAGCGAGCGAAACAATATAAGAATGGACTAAAGACACTTAGGTCGATGGGCTTTGAATGTGTCGTGGCTCCTCATGCAGAAGAAAACTTCGGCTACATTTCTTCCAGTAGAGAAAATAGATTATCTGATTTACATCAAATGTTTTCGGATGAGAGCGTTGACGTTGTGTTGTGTGCAAATGGTGGGCGGAATGCCTCTCATTTATTGGATGGTCTGGATTTTCGGCTTATAGAGGCGTCAAAAAAAATGTTGGTGGGATTTTCAGACATAAGCACGTTATTAAATCCTATATACGCGGAGACGGGCGGGAGACAGATTCATGGCCCGATGGTGACCTGGGGATTTGATGTAAACGATTCAAAGACGAACGAAAGTTTTAAATTTGCCCTAGAAGGTAAAAAGCAAGCGTTCCCTCTAAATGAAGACACTCGATTTTTAAAAGGGAATGAGATTCAAGGTACTCTTGTCGGTGGAAATTTGGCAAGTCTGTTAAATTTGATCGGAACCCCATATGTGCCAGATTGGAAAGATAAAGTTTTATTTTGGGAGGAAACAAATGAGGCGTTAAATAGTGTGGATCGAATGATTACACACATGAAGAATGCGGGGATCCTGGCTCAATTAGGAGGCATGATAATTGGACATTTGGACGAGGTGAAAGATTCATTTTCAGACGTAAAGAAGGATGTCTTGAAAACTATCGTTGAATTGTGCGCAGAGTATGATTTTCCAATTCTTAAAACCAATATTTTTGGGCATCATATTACCCCAAATTATTCAATTCCAATCGGTGGAATCATTCGAATAAATAAGTTTACATCAGAGCTTGAAATAGAGTGAGTTCTTCCTTGAGAGATCTCTGTCATAACTAAAAACCACCGATGAATAATCGGTGGTTTTTAGTTATGGTTTAGACTTTGTTGCTAGCTATTGCGTGGTCTTAAATGTTGCTGGCAAGCTGATGCTTGAATTCTTTGAAGAATCAAATGCAACAATTAGGTAGTAGTAGTTTGTGTTTGGTGTAAGATTTGTAATATTTACAGTATGAGACAATCGTGTAATACTGTCATATCCAACTAGTGCTCCACTTACGATAGGTTCGCCGACTGATACCCCGTTTACATCAAACATATTGCTTAGGGTGATCGGCGAATTGCTATAGTAAACTTTTCCTTCCGAGTCTTCACTTGAAGTCCAACTAATTACGGCATTGTTGTTACTAACAGAAACGTTGGTGTTTTTGATTAACGGGGCATAAACATCTCCAGTTGGAGTTACTCCCATACCCAATTTTGCGTTAATCGCGTTGCGGGTGACTGGTCCAACTCTACCGTATCCAGTTGTCGCCGGAGAGCCAGAAGATACAATCCCGTATCTTGTTTGGAATCTTTCTACTCCACCTCTCGTTAGACTTCCATAGTATCCAGTGACTAAACCAGAAGGATAGATAGTTGTGTCCGAAGCAAGATATGTCTGAAGTTCAGAGACATCAGTGCCGGAATCACACTGATCAAGCGAGCGATATAATGCGGCATCCGCGAATTGAATCCCAAAGCCTAAAAAACTAAAAACAGTCAAAACTCCAACGATAATACTGGCGTAAGAGTTCTCTTTTTGTGTAGATTTTGTAGTATTCATTAATTTTGCTTTTATCTATTAAATTAACCTTCATTTCGGCCCTACCTACACATAGATGACGTTCTTGCGACCAAAATATTACATTTCTTCTATAAATGTTATAATCATATTCGCTAGAGAAAATAGGCCATGTTCAGTTATTCGAGACCAGGGAAACGACTCCTGTCTGCGATTTCTAGGGCTAAGGAAAGATACTGTGGAAAATATTTTTACAAACTACCTTCAATCAGTTTCAAACAAGTTCTCCCATAAAGAGACGAGTGAGATGGGGTACCGAACGGATTTTGAGAACCTCCTCAAGGGTATTTTTGAGTCGATTAACGTTAAACGTATTGATCACGATGCGAGAGCCAAACAAGGAAATAAACCTGACTTTGTTGTGCTCAAAAATGATGTGCCGATTCTCTACATTGAAGCGAAAGACATTGGTATTTCGTTAGATAAGGTTGAAAAGTCGGAACAGATGGCACGTTATTTCGGCTATGCTAATTTAGTGCTCACAGACTATGTTGAATTTCGTTTTTATAGGAACGGGCTTCCTTATGGAGAACCAATAAAGATTGCCGAGTACAACTTAAAGGATAGGACTATTTCAACGTTCCCTGAAAAATACAATTTACTTTCAAAAACACTTATAGATTTTGCGCAGTCTCATAAAGAACCCATTAAGTCGGGTGCGCATCTTGCTAAGATAATGGGAGGCAAGGCACAAAGAATCCGTGATAATGTTCAGCAATTCTTAGTAGGTACATCAGAAAAAAACAAAGAACTTTTTCGTGTTTATGATGCTATCAAGAAAATGCTCGTCCACGACCTTTCGCTGGAATCCTTTTCCGATATG
>JBBUBG010000033.1:0-1023 GCA_038058345.1 Patescibacteria group bacterium
TTCGCACCCTAGTGCACCTAGTGCTGAAAATGGACGTTATGAGGATTCTCCTGAAGAGTCGTGGGATTCTGTTATTGATTCGCACCTAAAGGGAATGCATATAATGTCGCAGGAATTTTTGCGAAATATTCGCCCAAGCGGAAAGAGTGGAAGTATCATAAATATCTCATCCATTTATGGCGTGGTTTCTCCGGATCAATCATTGTATGAATTTCGCAGAAAAGGTGGTGAAGAATTTTTCAAACCCGTTGCGTACAGCGTTGCGAAGTCGGGGGTATTCAATTTTTCACGCTGGCTTGCGGAGTATTGCAGGGCGAGTAAAGTACCAGTGCGCGTAAACACTTTAGTTCCGGGAGGAGTTTTTGCAGGTCAGAATGCCGAATTTCTTGAGGAATATAACAAGCGTAATTTGATGGGAAGAATGGCTAATAAAGATGAGTTTAATGCCGCCATTTTATTTCTCTCTTCCAATAAAGCTTCTTCATACGTGACGGGAAGTCAGATTGTTGTTGACGGAGGTTGGACTGCTAGGTAGAAATTGCAAATGATATATCCATCTAAAATTTTGCATTTTCTTGGTGGGCAGGAAGTTGATCTCGGGAATGAGGTAAGCTTTAAAAAATATAATCCTGCGACAGGGGAATTATTGGCAGAAGTTATAAGGGGAGATAGTGAGGTCGCCAAACTCGCGGTTGTTTCTGCTGAAAAAGCTTTTTTACTTTGGTCAGAATACTCTGCTATCGCTCGTGCAAACATATTAAAAAAAACAGCCGAACTTATTGGGGAAAAGAAAGATGAAATTGCGGAGATTATTGCACTCGAGTGTGGAAAATCAAAAAAGAGTTCCATTGGAGAAGTCGAGGCTGCTGTAAAGTGTGGTCTTTTTTTGGTTGAGCAGACCAAAGAATTTGATCCAGAAAAATTAGTAAGTGGAGTACCCGCGAGAGAGCTCGAGCTTGTAAGGCAGAGTATCGGAGTTGGCGCACTAATTACGCCGTTTAATAATCCGATGGCAGGGATTGC
>JBBUBG010000034.1:0-2441 GCA_038058345.1 Patescibacteria group bacterium
ACCCGGATTTAAGCCTTGAGAAGGCTCCGTCCTAACCGTTAGACGATAGGGCCATTACAGCTATCTAAACATGAATTTTCGACTGAATCAAATAGATAGATTGCTTTTTTTCTATACTCGCGCGAAAATAGAAGGATGAATAGTCCAAGAGGGGAGAAGCTTGTTTCTGCCACAGAACTCATTCGAGAATCACTCTCGATGCTTTATGTTGCTCGTTGGAAAATTATAACAATTTCTGCTCCACTTTTTTTACTTTCTCTTGCATCTACTGTCTTTGACCGCGATATTACTGAATTGGCTAGAGAAATTATTTCGTACGGAATACTCATCGTTGGTATCATCACGCAACTCTCTTTGGTATCACTCGCGATTGCATACCACCGCGGAGAGGAGGAGCTTCCCATGGAATCATTTTTTAGAGCAATGGGTCTCGTTAGTTCGTATCTAGCTATTTTTGTTTTGCTTTTCTTTTCTACTTTTGGGGGTTATATCGCATTTATATTGCCAGGCATTTATTTATCCCTTGCTTTAGCATTCGCTGTTTACGTCTTATTTGAGGAAGGCAAGCATGGCTATAACGCGCTAACTAGAAGCCTGTTCCTAGTGAATGGAAGATGGTTGGAGGTTTTTCTACAGGTTGTCGCTTTTGGAATTTTTTCCTCTTTTGTTAGTTTGAGCACTTTATTGCTCCCGTTATTTTTCATTATTTTTGGTCTTGAATCGAGCCTTACATTTTATCTTTTTGGCGTTCTCACTATCGGAGTTAGTTCTTTTTTCCTACAACCGCTCTCTGCTTTTTATCTTTATGGAGTTTATAGAGAGCTAGTGAAGCTTTCGGGAGAAGCTAGTGATATTGAGATAATTAGTTTGGAAAAGAGGCTAAAGTTGCTGATCTATATTGGGGTACTAGCTAGCATTTCGGCTGTCGTTGCGATGCTTATTGGAAAATTTTCATGAGCTATGCTTTTGCGGGAATTCTACTTGGAATAATTGTCGGTATTGCATCCGCTCTGTTTTATATTTCTCGCAAAAAAGTTGATGATCCAAATAGAGGAGAGATGGTAATGCTTCAAAATCAGCTAGGAGAAATGGTTCGGCTCTTTGATCAGAAATTTTCAACAATTGACTCAAAATTATCTCAGTCGTCGGCTCATCTTGTAACTTCGATTCAGACTCAAACAGATCAGTCCCAGCGAATTATCCGTGATGTTACCGAACGCCTAACCCGCCTCGATGAGACAAACAAACAGGTCGTCAGTATTTCTGAACAGATAAAATCACTTCAGGATATTTTAAAAAATCCAAAACAGCGAGGGATCTTGGGAGAGTATTATCTTGAGACGTTGCTTAAAAATGTTCTTCCCATTGGAAGCTACCAAATGCAGTATCCATTTTCTGATGGCACTATTGTGGACGCGGTGGTTTTTGTAAAAGGCAAAGTTATTCCAATCGACTCTAAATTTTCTTTAGAAAATTATAATCGCCTCGCCGAGTCGCATGATTCAGTCGAAAGGGAGAGGCTTGAAAAATTATTTAAGAATGATCTAAAAAATCGCATTGATGAGACGAGTAAATATGTGAAGCCAAGTGAGGGGACTATGGATTTTGCATTTATGTTTATCCCGCATGAGGCAATTTATTATGACCTGCTTGTTGCTCAAGTTGGATCTGGTAGAGTGAATACCCGTGATTTAATTGAATATGCTTTTAGGGATAAGCACGTTGTAATCGTTTCGCCTACATCTTTTCTTGCATACCTTCAGACTGTTTTGCAGGGATTAAAGGCTCTTGAAATCGAAGAATCAGCGAAAGAAATTCGCGTGCGAGTGATCGAGCTTGGGAGGCATCTGCTCGCATATGAGGAATATTCGGGAAAGCTTGGGAACTCGCTCTCAACTACCGTTAATCACTACAATTCGGCCTCAAAAGAGCTTAAAAAGCTAGACAAGGACATATATCGAATAACTGGCGATTCTCCTGGCCTAGAGCCGATATTGCTAGATAAGCCGGATATGGAGGTATGAAAAAGGCGCCACTTGACTATTTGATTTAGACATGATAATCAATTAGCAGATTGGTTATAGGTAGGGGCAAACGACCCTTATTACAGGCCATATCTGGTAGGAGGTTGGCAGTGGCCAACACAAAGCGTGCGGGTGCTGGAGCGAAGGGTCCTCGGTCTGTGGCGGCTCGGATGGCTTCGGCTGTCCGTGCCCCGTTCGACCGAGCGGCTGATGCTGTGAAGATTCTCCTCGCGGCAGTGCTTGATCTGGTATCTCTTGAAGAGCTCGCGAGCTTACTCGCGGCTCCCGACAAGTGTCGGCGTATCGCGGAGTCCGTCCGTGACGTGATCCGCAACACTGCGGTGACCGTCGCCGAGAAGCTCGGCGTCATCACGGAGGTTACGGGCATCCCGTTGCCAGCAGGCGCACGACTCTTCA
>JBBUBG010000035.1:0-4833 GCA_038058345.1 Patescibacteria group bacterium
CATTGATAAACTTTTCGCAACAACACCCTCAAACGACGGACTAGACCCAGCCCTTCTAGAAAATTTTGCATCATTCGCTGGTGCAGACAAGGCACTATTTAATGCCTGTCAGGATTCTGGGAAATTTATTGAAAAAATATCCAAGGAATCAGCCGAGGCAGTAGCATCTGGTGGAGAAGGGACTCCATGGAGCATGCTCATCACAAAATCAGGGAAACGAGTGCCAGTATCGGGCTCACTTCCCCTCGCACAGATGAAATTATTGATTGAGAAAGCAAAGGCGGAATAACAAAAAACCACTTGGACGCCGGGCGTCCAAGTGGTTTTTTGTTATTCTATTATCGTTTTGACCACTGTGGAGACTTGCGAGCTTTCTTGAGGCCGAATTTACGGCGTTCTTTGATGCGAGCATCTCGAGTAAGTAAACCTTCTTTCTTCAAGGGAATACGATTTTCTGGATCAAGAGTTGAAAGCGCGCGGGCTATTCCATGACGAACTGCTTCTGCTTGAGAATGAATCCCTCCCCCAACAACTTTAACTGAAATATGATACTTCCCAACTAATTTGCCTACGCTAAGTGGCTTTTCGAGAGCTGTTCGCCCTTCGTCATTTCTAAAATAGGCAGCAACATCTTTATCGTTAATCGTAATTGAGCTCTTGCTCGCAGGGATAAGTCTGACTCGCGCGATTGATGTTTTACGCTTTCCAACACATTCCGTATATTTTTCTTTTGATTTTGCAGTAGCCATGTTTAATCAGTAACAATAAGATTTTTAATCAATGTTCGGCGCATGCGATTGTCTGGAAGCATCTTCCAAACAGCGCGTGAAAAAAGATCCTGGTATCCCTTGCGGGTAATCACGTCCTCAACAGTCTCCCTCTTTTGTCCGCCAGTATAACCTGAATAAGTTAAGTAATATTTGTCAGTGCGCTTTTTTCCCGTAAAGCCAGCTTTAGAAGCATTCTTAATTTCAACTTTAACCTTTGGCTCAACATTAGGAGTATAATCTGGTGAATCTTTTCCGCGCAACATTCTAGCCGCTTCGCTTGCGATGCGACCAAAAACTTTTCCAGTTGCGTCTAATGTGAGGGTTTTCATAAAATTATATAAATTCAATCAAGGCTCTCTCTGATGCATCGGATTTACGGACTGGCAATTTAACAATCCTGGTATAACCACCGGCGCGTCCTTTGTATCGTGGAGCAATATCGGAAACAATCTTTTTTGCACATGTCTCGGATGCAAGTCTGGAGATAATAAGTCGGTGTGAGGCGAGTGTTCCAACCATACCCTTAGTAACTAACTTCTCAACATATGGACGGAGCTCCTTTGCGCGAGCAAGAGTTGTTTCCATCTTTTCGTGAGTAATAAAGTTAACAGCGAGAGAGCGCATAAAAGCTCGGCGAACGCCAGATTCTCTTGAAAATTTTCGGTTGTGATTTTTGTGTCGCATGAGCTTTGGAGATTACCCTTAAATCTATCGTAATGCAAGGCTCATCTTAGCGAGTACATCTTTGATTTCTTCGAGCGCACGATCACCCATTCCTTCAATTTCAGAGATATCCTTTTCGCTCTTTCGAACAAGGCCTCCAACTGTTCGGATACTTGCGGCGGCGAGAGCATTCGCAGTTCGAGCAGAAAGCCCAAGATCCTCAACTCTGTTTTTCAAAATCTCTTCTGAATTATGCTTCGAAACTGGAGTTAGTTCTTCTTTCGTTTCGGATTCTGGCGAGCTTGATGTAAATGAAGCAATTGCACCGAGTTGAGCTAGCAACATCTGAAGAGATTTTTCAAAAGCCTCGCGAGGCGTCAAAATTCCATCAGTTTCGATTGCAAGTCTTAGGCGGTTGTAATCTGTCCTGTCACCAACTCGCATATTTTCTACCTCATAATTAACTCGACGAATTGGAGTGAAAATTGCATCAAGAGCAATAGTTCCTACTTCCACTTTATCCTTATGAAGCATCTCCTTTGATAGGTATCCGAGGCCTCGCTCGATAGTAAGCTCCATCTCAAGAGTCATCTTGGTTGTAACTTCACAAACAAACTGTTCCGGATTCATTACCTCAACCTGACCTGGAGTCTTGAAATCTTTTGCTGTAACTTTTTTAGGACCAGAAATCTTCAATGTTACTTTTTGTGGCTCTTCTGTCGTCATTCGGAAACGAACCATCTTCAAATTTAGCAAAATGTTGATAACATCTTCTTTGACACCTTCAATTGTTGAAAACTCGTGACTAACACCCTCAATTTTGACGCTTGTGACCGCAGCACCCGGAAGAGATGATAAAATAATGCGTCGCAAAGAATTTCCAATCGTGTGTCCATAGCCAGGAAATAGACCATCTATTTCGTAGACTGCCTTAAACTCTGTTTCCGAAATAACCTTCGGTTTTGATGGTAAAATAATGTTTGAAATCATATTTTGAAATTATACCCTATAATGTTTAAGTAGGCAAATTTATCGACTATAAAACTCCATGATACTCTGTAAATTCAAGGCAGAAGCGACGGCCTCTTCCTTCTTCGGGAGTGCCTGAACCTTGCCCTCAAGATTTGCAGAATCAAGAGTAAGCCACGCGGGAGCCTTGTATTCCTTCAATCTCTCAACGAGCGGAGTAAAAATCCCTTTGCTTCTGCTCGCCTCACGGGGCTTAATTACATCGCCGAGACTGACGTGATATGAAGGAATGGCTACGCGAGAACCATTAACAAGAACGTGTCCATGGGAGACCATTTGTCTCGCGGCGCGACGTGAAGTTACAAATCCTAGGCGGAAAACCACATTATCAAGACGCGTTTCAAGCATTTGATAAAGCTTGCCGGTTGTCTCCTTTCCTCCAGTCTCTCTGGCTGACTCAACGTAGTTAGAAAATTGACGCTCTGTCATTCCATAAGTAAATCGTACTTTTTGCTTTTCCGTTAACTGTGCTCCGTAATCTGACTTGCCTCCACGCCCTCGCCCTGCAGGCTTAGTAACAGCACGCTTTGCAAGAGATGCAGAAAAAGCGGGGGTTTGACACTTCCCGTAGATTCGATCGCCCACTCGGCGGCATATTTTATATCGTGGTAAACTTTTCATTGTTTTATGATTCTACAATATTATAAATCTTCTATACCCGCCTAGGCTTCTTAGCCCTAGGACCATTATGGGCAACTGGAGTAACGTCTCTTATTGAAGATATCCCAATGCCCTTAGTTGCAAAAGCTCTGATTGAAGACTCTCGACCAGAACCTACCCCCTTTACGACTACTGCAATCTCCGAAATACCGAGAGCAACAGCTTTGTCCGCAAGAAGCTCTCCTACTTTTGCGGCGGCATATGGAGTCCCCTTCTTTGCTCCTCGAAATCCGAGTGCTCCAGAAGACGAAAACAACAGCGCATTTCCGTCAGTATCAGTAACAAGCAATTTGGTATTATTAAAAGTTGACTGCACATGTAAAATCCCCACAGCAACTTTACGCTTTGAGCTAACCTTTGGGGCTTCTACTTTCTCACCCTCCACCTTCTCTGCCTTTTCAATTATGCGCTTTTTTCCCATGACTATTTCTTTTCTAGTTTACGTTTACCTGAACCCATCGTCTTGCGAACATTTCCACGACGAGTACGAGAATTGGTCTTTGTTCGCTGACCACACGAAGGTAATCCCTTCAAATGGCGAGTTCCGCGATAAGCCTTGATGTCCTTGAGGCGCTTGATGTTTCCTGAAATTTCGCGCTTTAGATCACCTTCAATTTTAAAAACTTCCATTACCTTGCGGATGCTATTTTCATCATCAACAGTTAGCTCTGGGGCCTTTTTTGTTGGATCAATTTTTGCTTGTTTCAAAATACTAACAGCTCTTGAGCGCCCAACTCCAAAAACGGCCGTTAGGCCTATGTCAATTCTTTTATTATCTGGGATTGTTATTCCTGAAATACGCATTTTAAAAATTTCTTAACCCTGACGCTGTTTATGCTTTGGGGTATCGCATACCACATACACCCGACCCTTCCTTCGGACGATAGAGCATTTAGCACAGATTGGTTTAACAGAGGATCTTACTTTCATAAATCTACAAACGGCGAGTAATTCGTCCTCGCTCGGCATATTGATCAAGGGTCATTTCAACTTTGTCCCCCACTAAAACCTTGATCTTATACATCCGCATTTTTCCTGCAAGATGAGCAAGGACGAGACGTCCATCTGGGAGCTCGACTCGAAACATTGCGTTTGGGAGTGCTTCGAGGACGACTCCTGTTGCGGGCGCCTCACTCTTGCCTTGGTTTTCCATACAATATTTAGGGTTGATACATCTTAGCAAAGCTACTCATTGGAGTCAATCTTTTCCTCAATATTTATCCTATCGGGATCGCTTGGAAAGGAATTACTCCAAGGTGGAGAAAATTCAGCAGAAGCACGTTCAATTGCCGGGAAATTAGGAAGTATCTTCGCGTATTCTCCACCGGAAAGGCCAAGCAGTTTGTCTTTTAAGGCTTTCTCGTCATAAGTAAAAATAATGCGCGTAGTGCCCTTTATTCGAACGATTCCCCGCTCATCCGTTTTTGGCTGAAAAGTTTCCTTCCCGATCAAAGAAAGCGACAAACTTGAGATATCCTCGATCCTGACAGGCTCTCCGCTGTATGGAACAATTTGCTTAGCTGCAATGACGCGAGCTAAATCTGCGATGTTCAAAATCATAAAACTTTTTTCAAAACTCGCATTTATCACAACCTTACTTTTATCAGTGCCCTCGTTTAAAGTTTCTGGAAAATTAATGCCCCCAAAGGAAGCATCTGGGACGAGCACAAAACCTTCCGGAGTTTCTCCATCGGCTTGAGTTAGCATTTTT
>JBBUBG010000036.1:0-2689 GCA_038058345.1 Patescibacteria group bacterium
TTTTACAGATTTAATTTTGGTTTTGAATTCACTATCGAGATCGCGCAAAATTTGTGCGCGTTCAGATTCATCAACTTTTGTAACAATATAACCAGCAAAATATACAACTTTTTCAACACTTGCTAGTGGTAGGCCAAGAAGAAGAGAAATTCTTGATGGACCTCCTCCACGTAAAAACCAGATATGCGCAACAGGTGAGGCTAGCTCAATGTGGCCCATTCGTTCTCGGCGAACGATTGACCTGGTAACCTCAACTCCACATTTTTCACACACGATATCCTTGTAGCGAATTCGGCGATATTTCCCACAGTAACATTCGTAATCCTTTTCTGGTCCAAAGATTCGTTCGTCAAAAAGTCCACCGCGTTCGGAGCGTTGAGTTCTGTAGTTGATTGTTTCAGGGCGAAGAACCTCTCCATAAGACCAAGCGAGAATCCTTTCTGGGGACGCAAGCTTAAGCGAAATTGAATCAAATATTCCTCCCGATGTTTCTCGATTTTCCATAAAATTATTGGGACTTAATGACTCCTTTGTTAACGACCGTTTTCTCGACATCCAGCGCAAGTCCCTTTAGTTCAGACATAAGAACATTAAAGGAAGCTGGAATATTCGGTGCCTTAATTGGCTCTTTTCTAACGATGGCATCAAATGTTGCCGACCTGCCTGTTATGTCATCTGATTTGAGTGTGAGCATTTCACGAAGCATGTAGGCAGCTCCGTAACCTTCGAGCGCCCATACTTCCATTTCTCCAAAACGCTGACCTCCACCTTGGGCTTTTCCTCCGAGTGGTTGCTGTGTGATGAGAGAGTAAGGCCCGATTGAACGCATGTGAATTTTGTCTTCAACCATGTGGCCGAGCTTGAGCATGTACATGTAGCCGATTGCGATTGGCTGACCGAATGCCTCGCCAGTTTTTCCGTCAAACAAAGTTACCTTTCCAGACTCTGGAAAACCTGCCTTGACGAGCTCTTGCTTGATCTCTTTGTCGGAGGGCCCGAGAAAAGCTGGAGCAACCGCCTGATATCCAAGAGTGTTAGCCGCAAGCCCGAGATGTAGCTCAAGAATTTGTCCAAGGTTCATACGACTTGGTACGCCGAGTGGAGTAAGAAGTACATCGATTGGAGTTCCGTCGGCCATGTATGGCATATCTTCCTCAGGAAGAATTCGCGAAATAATACCCTTGTTCCCGTGTCTTCCGGCAAGTTTGTCTCCAACGGAGATAGAACGAAGCTGTGCAATTTCGATATGAATTCTTTTAATAATTCCGCTCTCGAGTCGGTCTCCTTTCTCTCTTGAAAAAACCTTTACCCCAATAATACGTCCACGCTTTCCGTGCTCCATTCGAAGTGAAGAGTCTTTAACGTCGCGTGATTTCTCACCGAAAATAGATCGGAGTAATCGCTCTTCCGGGGTCAATTCTGTCTCACCTTTTGGTGTAATCTTTCCAACAAGAATATCGTTTGGACGAACTTCTGCTCCAATTCGCACGATACCCTCTTCGTCTAGGTCTTTTAATTTTGCTTCTGAAACGTGTGGAATATCTGGAGTTGTAATTTCGGGTCCAAGTTTTGTGTCGCGAACACTAACTACAAACTCCTCGATGTGGATAGAAGCAAGTTTACTCTTTTTTACGAGTCGTTCGGAAATAATGATAGCGTCTTCGTAGTTGGCACCTTCGTATGTCATCATCGCAACAAAGGCGTTTTGTCCAAGAGAGATTTGCCCCTCAACAGATGAAGAAACATCAGCGAGAAGGTCGCCTTTTTTGACTTTATCTCCAAGCGAAATAACTGGACGTTGGTTGAATCCAGTAAAATCATTCGTGCGGGAAAATGTTACAGGCTTGTGCTCAAAATTCTTTTTTCCAGAGGTAAGTACAATTTTCTTTGCGTCAACGTAAGAGATAACACCGTCGGCATCTGCGTAAATTAGCCTGCCTGTATCTCGCGCCGCACGCCCTTCAACCCCAGTCGCTACAAGTGGTGCTTCTGGGACGACACATGGAATTGCTTGTTTTTGCATGTTTGAACCCATGAGTGCGCGGTTTGCATCGTCGTGTTCGAGGAATGGAATCATTGAGGTTGCGATCGAGTAGGCTTGATTTGGCGCTACGTCAATATAGTCAACATCATTTTTGTGAACGACAACAGGATGGCCGTTTACTCTGACCTCAACATTGTCCTCCTTAATATTTCCTTTTTCGTCGTAAATTGTTCCCGCATGAGCAATATTGTGGTTTTCTTCTTCAAGCGCATTTAGGTATTCTAGCTCATCCAAAATTCTTCCATTTTTTACTTTTCGGTAAGGAGTTTCAATAATTCCAAGCTCATCCACTCGTGCATAAGAAGAAAGATTTAAGACAAGACCAATGTTTGGACCTTCAGGAGTTTCAATAGGACAAAGTCTTCCATAATGTGAAGGGTGAACATCGCGCACCTCGAATCCAGCTCGTTCACGAGTGAGACCTCCGGGGCCGAGTGCTGAAAGACGGCGCAAGTGTTCAAGTTCGGAAAGAATATTTTCCTGTCCCATGAATTGGGAAAGTTGGTTTGTCGTGAAAAATTCTTTTAGACGCGCCTGAAGTGGTCGTGGGCTAATCAACTGAACAGGGAGAGTTGTAGAAGTCTCAACTGTCGACATTTGGTCTTGGATGTTGCGCTTCATTTGCGCGAGGCCAGTGCGCATTTT
>JBBUBG010000037.1:0-1736 GCA_038058345.1 Patescibacteria group bacterium
CGCACTGCGTACGGAATCCCCAAGCGATCGAAAAGCTCCATGACCGCCATTGCGTCAGAGTTTCTTCGATACATAACAGCGACAGTTTCTTCTGCTTTAATTTTTTTAATCTCCTCTCCAATAGCCGTAAGTTCAGAAGCAGTATCTTGTGCCGCCCAAACTTCAATGGGATGCTCTTTGTGTCCTGCGCGAGCAGTGAGATCGGTCTTCAAAATCTTGTGTGCCCCGTCAAGAATCGTCTGCGTCGAGCGATAGTTTTCTTCGAGACGAATGAGCTTTGCCCCTGGAAACTTTTTTGAAAAAGAATAAAAGTGATCAAGCGTTGCTCCCTGAAAACGAAAAATAGCTTGCTTGTCGTCTCCCACTACAAAGAGATTAGGGTTCTCGTGAAAATTTACCATGAGCTCGAGAAATTTATTCTGCGCCCCATTGGAATCTTGATGTTCATCAGCAAGCACGTAAAGATACTGCTCCTGTACCATAAGGCGTAAGGTCTCATCTTCAGTAAGCCCACGCACGACTTCAAGAATCGAGTCATCAAAATCAAAACGATTCGCGACGCGGAGGGCCACCTCATAACGTGCATAGATATCCACAAACTCCAACGCCCGCTCTGTACGCCGAAGCTCCTCGGCATAGTCCGCCTTCATCTTCCCTTTGTACGCCCCTTTTGTGTGATAAAGATCCGGCGCATCCTCAATCGACTTTTTATACTCTTCTGCCTCGCGGATATACTGCTCTGGTCTCACTGCCTCCCGTTTCAAACTGGAAATCGCACTTTTAATGTCAGAAAGATAGTAATAACTGGCACCGAATGGACGAATCAAAGAATATGAGCCAGTGTCAATCAACCTCTCTAAGATCTGAAGTATATCGTATTCGAGGGCAGGCCTAGCTCCAATAATACGCGGAAAAGATTCTGGATATAGCGCAATAATTTCCTGCGCGAAGCTGTGAAAGGTAGTGATCTTCACGCGATACGCAGGTGCACCAATAAGTGCGTGAAGTCTCTGCCGCATGGCTCGCACACCTGCATCAGTAAAAGTGAGCGCCAAAATTCCATCAGGCGGTGTGTCTGTTTTCGCCAAGATCTGTGCAATACGCAAAGCAAGTATCTGGGTCTTCCCTGTTCCAGGCCCTGCCACCACCATTACCGCCCCTTCAACGGCATCAACCGCCTCTTTTTGAGCAGTGTTTAGTCTTTCATACTCTCTTAAAAAACGTTCTTCTGACATCTTGTGTGCTGGCCGAGGGTTCCCCTAGGCCAAAAGTTTTTCAGTAATAATTTTTGCTAGCAATGCTGGATTAGCTGAACCTTTCGAGAGCTTCATCCCCTGTCCAACAAGAAATTGAAGAGACGCCGTTTTCCCTGCTCTTAATTCAGTCACGGCCTTTTCGTTCTTTGAAATAATCTCATCTACAATTACTTCGAGCGCCGATTGATCTGATTTTTGAATTAGACCTTTCTCATCTGCTATTTTTTTTGGATCACCGCCAGACAAAACCATCAGAGCTAAAACATCTTTTGCGCCACGACTCCCGAGCTCTGCCCGCTCGGTCATTCGAACGAGCTCTGCAAAAGCAGACGGCGTGAGATGCTCGGGAATTTCTTCGCTTACCAAATTTATTAAATCTGACGTTATGTAATTGGCTGCGAGTAATGTTAAACCACGATAAAAGGCAAGCGCCGAACTCACTTCGTCAAAAAAAGTTCCAAATGAAAAGTAAGAGACAAG
>JBBUBG010000038.1:0-2793 GCA_038058345.1 Patescibacteria group bacterium
ATTGTCTAACAAAATGGGCAACATTTAATGATTTCAAAGGGAGCGACCGAAGAGCTCTTAACTGTTTGTGAATTCATTGCAGAAATTGGAGGGACAAGGATCCCACTAGAGGCAGGCACCCGATCCAAGATAATTGATTTATATAAATCTTTAAGTAGCGATGGATTTAGAGTGCTCGCCATTGCAACAAAAGAAATATCTAATCCCAAAAAAACGTACGAGGGAGGAGACGAAACTAACATGGTTTTCCAGGGATTTGTCGCCTTCTTTGATCCTCCAAAAAAGACAGTAACAGAAACACTCCGCTACCTCAAAGAGCATGGCGTCGAAATTAAAATTTTAACTGGAGATAATGAGCTTGTAACAAAAAAGGTCGCTTCCGAAATAAATTTGCAAGTAGAAGGAGTCCTCACTGGGCCAGAAATTGAGCTCATGAACGATGATGAGCTCGCTCTCCATGTTAAAAAAACAAACATCTTCGCCCGCGTCCTTCCCGCCCAAAAACAGCGCATCATTATGTGCTTAAAATCGCACGGTCATGTCGTTGGTTTTCTTGGAGATGGAATAAACGACGCACCGTCACTTCGAGCCGCTGACGTTGGAATTTCTGTAGACAACGCAGTTGATGTGGCAAAAGAAACGGCGGATTTAATTCTGATGAAAAAAGGCCTGAATGAATTAGTATCCGGCATTATTGAGGGAAGAAAAACTTTCACAAATACTCTGAAATATTTAATGATGGACATGAGTTCTAACTTCGGAAACATGTTCTCTATGGCAGGAGCATCTCTCTTTATTCCTTTTTTGCCGATGCTTCCAGCGCAAGTACTTCTAAATAATGTCCTTTATGATATTTCTCAATTCGCCCTACCTTTCGACAACGTAGACCCAGAGGATATTAAATATCCACGAAAGTGGAACATCGGAATGATTAGAAGATACATGCTAGTTTTTGGCCCTGTCAGTTCAGTATTCGACTTTGTTACATTTTATATTTTACTAAATGTCCTACAGTTAAACGCAAGCGGTTTCCAGACTGGATGGTTCCTTGAATCTCTTGCAACAGAAACACTTGTAGTTCATATTATCCGCACAAGAAAAATTCCATTCCTCCAAAGTTTTCCGAGTGCGATACTCGTATTCAGCACGCTTGCAACACTCGGTGTTGGATTCATAATCAGCACTACCAAAATCGGATCACTCATGGGATTCACTCCGCTTAGCACTCAAGCAATCCTTGGAATTGCCGTAATTGTTGCAATATATCTGGCAACAACAAACGTAACAAAAATCCTATTCTTCAAATATTTCGGCAATTATCTGAAGGACTCCCCTCGTGATTAATTTACCTTCTCTCCGTTGTCGTAAACTACCATCGAGCGCTTCCCAATTTCAGCAAAAAAATCTTCTGCAGGAACAACTGGCCCAGGTTCAAAACTTCCCCTCTCCTTAATGCGACCATCCAAAACCATTTGAGTCATAATCGAAGCGGGCATTCCGGTGTCGATATTACATCCAGCATCTTCCCAGCCAGGAAGCGTATTCACTATACATTCCATTAATAGTTCTTTTTGCTCTCCACTCTTCTCTCCGTGAATCTTAACCCACAAGTTCTCCTTTTCTGTATAACCTTCCGGAAATTTAAGGTCGCGAAAAACTGAAGTAAGAAGATCTACTGGCCTGACCTCCACTCCATTAATTACTCTCTTCTCTTTTGAGCCAAGGCCTAAATCAATCAGATTTTCAATCACAACTCGTGAATGATCAGGAAATCCGGCATAATATTTTAGATTTTTAAGACCATCATTTTTATAGTGCAAATTAAATGTATAGGTTTCTGGATGCCTAACAATCATAAAAGTTTGCTCGTCAATATCACGAAATTTCATTCTAACTCCAGACTCCCGTGGATCTATTTTTAGCCATGATCCTTCGTCAATATACGACGCCGGTTCAGTAAATTCCTCAACGATAGACTGCATAGAAAATGGCACAACAAATTTCTTCACATTTGAATCCCAGGCAAAGCCGGCCTCTATTGAGTGGACAGAATCAAAATGTTTATGAATAGCAAAGTGGAGCATAATGTTATTCACGCCAGGAGTTGATCCAACCCCAGTGATGGCAACCAGATCTTTTTCCTTAAATTGAGAATCTAGCTCAATCTGGTCTTTTGTCATTGGAATATCCGAACCGAGGTCAAGAACAGAAACTCCCGAAAGAAGAGCCGCCCGATAAACTGAAAGATTCCAATCCCCTTCTGCGCAATTTAATACAGCCCTAACGTTTGTCTTTTTAATCAAATCGGCGACGGCATCTAAATCTCTTATGTCAATCTTGAAAAATGCAGTTCTTTCACTAAAACGCCCAAGCATTTTTTTTGATCCTTCCTCTTCTATATCCGCAAAGGCGACAGAAAAACCATTTTCAAGTAAATCACGCGAGGCGATTCTTCCTTGCATTCCAGACCCCCCCAGAACGAGTACATCAAACTTTTTTTGATTATTCATGAAAAAATTATATCACATTCGCCCTCTCTTTTCCGAGTTATTTGGACGAAAACGAGCGATTTCAATAGACCGATTTGCGATAAATCGAGATGGAGTACGATAGGCGGGTCTACCCCTTTTTCCTCCAATCTTAGAATGATTTTTCATTTTTTAATTATAGCAAAAGCTCCAAAAAAAACTTCAATTTGACAGATAATTTTCTTAATAGTAGGGTTTAATTGGAGTCAACACAGTTCTAATAAATGGAGCGCCTTCGGATGAGTTATTCATCTCTCGCGTCCGG
>JBBUBG010000039.1:0-5107 GCA_038058345.1 Patescibacteria group bacterium
TGAGCGCCGTGACAGTAGTGGTGCCAGTGATGACGGCATTGCCGGAAACGGAGAGGGCGGTTCCGGGAGTTGTTGTACCAAGACCGAGGTAACCTGTTGTGGAATCAAAAACAAAAGAGTTGGAGCCACTCAAGGTGTTGGCATTCAACCAAAATGTAACTTGTGAACCAGAGCCTCCGCCAACAACAGTTCCTGATCCCGATGGATTACAATTTCCCAAGACAGAAAAACATCCCGAAGTGAGATTGATACCCCCTGCAAAAGTGGAAGTGGCGGTGGCTGTGATTGAAAGAACTTTTGATGAGTTAACTGTGATGTCATCCGGGATCATTCCATCGGTAACTCCGGTAACATCTCCGGAAAATCGAACATCAGTGAGACTTACATTTCGCAGTTGATCGATTTTATTTGTGAGAGCAGTGAAGGCATAATTATCACTCGCGCCCTTACTTGATTTTGAGAGCACGCTATCCTGAACGCGTAAAATTTCAGAAACTAATTTGTTGTTGAGTTGTTCGAGGCGAGTTGAAAGCAATGCTTCAGAAACACCTCCAACTACTTTTTGAGCCGACTCCGACTTTACATAAACGATTGTGTTCGACGGAATAATTTTTTCGATAACGGATGGCGCGACCTTTGAACTTGTTACGGCAATTCCAGAGGCGCGAAGTTTTTCGATCTCCGCACGAAGAGCAGCGAGCCCCGCATCGGAAGAAGAACCCCCGAGCGCCGTGAACTCTTTTTTAACAACAGAATTTTTTCGATCCCCTGTCCATGGTGAAAAAACAAATTTTGAAAGAGCGCTAATGCTCTCTGGGATGTGTGTAATTCGAGAGTAAATTTCTGCTCCAAATTTTCCAACTTCACCACTGACCGAAGCTGAAAGCTGGGCGCGAGCTTCGAGTGTTGGAGTAGCCAGATATGAAGCAACTTCCCCACCAACTTTTTGCAACATCCCGAAGGCGGCATCTGCAACTCCAAAAAAACTAGCGGAAAAGAAAAGAACAACGCCAATTGTGACGGCATATTTTGCAGATGAAAGTTTTGATTGAGAGAGCTCTGCCTCGGCTTCAGTCTCAACTTCCGTCTCGCCCTCTTCTGGCTCGACTGGACTTGGAGTGGCTGGAGTCTCGGATTTAGCAGAAAACATACTGACCGAAACTTTATGTCGATTAAGCGAGTCCTCCGAAACGAACCATGTTCGCCCCATCTTCTGCCCCTCTAATTTTCCGCCTCGAATCAACTGCCCGATGTAGTCGTTTGTATATCCAAAAATTTCACTCGCGAGACGAGATGAAAGATATCGCTTCCCCTGTAAAAATACCTCCCCGTTCATTACTCATAATTGTAACGCGGGACTAAATAAAAAAAGACCTAATCTGTGGATAAGATTTTAGCCATTCGTTGAGGCGAGATCGCAATATTTTATAAAGCTATCTAGGAAAATCTTAAATCCCAATTTTATCGACAATTTTTTCGTGTGGATAATCTAAAATATCGCGAACAAATTTGTCATAAACACCTATTCGATATAAAAAATCTTTTGATTCAAAAACGCCGTAGTGAAGCTCTCTCCCAATCTCTGCTTCGATGCCTTTTACGGCAATGTCCAAGGCTCTTTTTTTGATGTCATCTGCGACGACAAGTATATCTGCGCGAGAATCTTCATCCTGCGTAAAAACACCCGCAATAACGATCAGTTTGACCCGCCCTACGCCTCTAAACCTCGATATGATCTCTTCCTTCCTAAATGGCGCGGTGTTCACAAGAAGCGCCTTGAGGGCCGAAAAAAATGGGAACAAAGTGTTTGTTTGAAATCCCCGAATTTGCACCTTTTCCTCTGCTGTTCCATCAACGCCGCCGATTATCATAGAGCCACTTTTTGCCTTAATAAAATCGATAGACTCAAGTAATTTAAGCTCTTTTCGAGCTTCCCGTGGCATAACCTTTGATCTCCTTGCGACATCTTCTGGTGAATAAATACGCTCTGGATTAGACAGAAAAAGTCGTAATATCTTGACTCTAGCAGTTGAACAAAATAGTTTTCCGAGAGTTTCCATAATTGAGGCTTTACTATACGGATTTTATTGGAAAAATACAAGACGCTTGCCTACTGCAAGCGTCTTGTATTTTTAATCTCACACCAATCTCGCCTAGGCGAAATTGACTGAAATTATTTTAGTGTTACTTTTGCACCAGCATCTTCGAGAGCTTTTTTCATTGCATCAGCCTCCTCTTTTTTAAGACCAGTTTTTAGCATTTTAGGAGCTGCGTCAACCAAATCTTTTGCTTCTTTAAGGCCTAATGCGAGCGCCTCTTTTACAACTTTAATAACTGCAACTTTTTGCTCACCAACAGAAGTTAGCTCTACATCAAAAGAGCTCTTCTCTTCTGCGGCTGGAGCGGCTGCGCCTCCTCCCACTGCACCCGCCATCATCATCGGAGCTGCGGCAGATACGCCGAACTTCTCCTCCAAAAGATGAATGAGCTCGGCTAGATCAAGAACGCTCATTGATTCGATTGATTTTACAATCGCTTCAAATTTTGCCGGAACTTCAACATTTTTCATTTCTGACATTTTAGTAATAGTTAATTTTTAATTTTTCACAGTCTCAATTTTGCCCATCGCATCCAAAACTCTTACGAACGCTTCTGGCACTCCAGCTAGGACTCGAACAAATCCACGACTTGGCCCAGAGAGTACGTAAACGAGTTTTGATAATAGCTCATCACGAGAAGGAACATTTGCGAGAGCATTTACTTCCAAAACTGAAAGGTATCTCCCCTCAAGAACTCCCCCAAGCAAGGAAAACTTCTCCTTGTGAGCCTTAGCAAAAGAGGCAAGCTCCTTTGCTGAAATGACAGCATCAGTGGAGTAGGCAATGCCAACTTCCCCATCCATTTTTGGTTCGTCTCCAGCAAGAGAGAGCGACTTCAAGGCTCGTCTTAAAAGTGACTTTTTCATTACCTTAAATCTTGCACCATTTGCCTTTAGGATGTTGCGTAGCTTGGTCGAATCAGCGACGGAAAGCCCGTGGAAATTCGCAAAAACAACAGAGCCTGCCTTAGGCAATTCTCGCTCTAACTCCTCTACTATTTCGACTTTTTTATTTCGTGTTATTGCCATAGTTTTTTCGCTTTTCTAAAAAAGAAAAAACGGTTAAAACCGTTCGACCCTCGGAAGGACTTCTGGCTATCGCCCGCCTTCTTTCTTCGGTTATAAATATTACTATACTTCACCACCCCATATGATGTCAAATATAAAAAGGAAGTCGAAATCCTACCTCACGAAAAATATCACAGAACCAATTATTATAATCACTATCAATATTATAAAAATAAAGTTTTCTGAAAATTTAAAAAAATCCCTATCAAAAAATTTCATATATTTTTATATTACCACGTTATCCCCCACCGACAAGAACACACAAAAAAACGAAGGACTGTCCTTCGTTTTTTTGTGTGGTATAATATTATGCATCAACTTCTGTCTCCCACTCTAGGAAACCCTTAACAAGATTCTCGAAGGAATTCTCCTCTGAAAAATAATCAGGAAATTGTTGCTGATCTAAAATTTTCCCCCACACTCGATCTACTCCTCTGTAATCTGAATAGCTTGAAAAGGGGTACTTTTCCATGAACTTCATAGAGGCTTTTGAGTCTTTAAAACCTTTCTCCTTCCATCCAGGAAGATATAGATCCACAGAATTTATGTGAATATAGGCATATAAATATTCGAGGTACCTATCATCCGCGACGTGCCTCGCCTGAAACGGCCCTTGAAAGAGGTGCCCAGATCTCCCGTGTCGCCTATTAAAATAAGAGCTATAGGCTGTTCCTATCTTTAGGATAAACTTACTCACTCCACCTTCGATCGCCTCTTTTACTAATAAATGAAAATGGTTTGGAATAAGACACCACGCCCCAATGAACACAAGCCTCCCACCTCTTTCGAACAGAAAAGGATCTCCGGCCTTCTTTATTTCGCGACTATCTATCGGACGAGCTGAATTACATAAATACAAAAGAGTAATAAAATATTCTCTGTCGTAATCATCCACAAAAATAATCCTCTTGTCTGTTCCACGATTAAAAATGTGATAATACTCATCTACTGAAAATTCAAATTTTCTTTGCATAGAAATATTATACCACAGAGAAAAACGAAGGACAGTCCTTCGTTTTTTAGGTGTGGTATTATTTGAAGGAGGAAATTATTGAGGCGAGCTGGCGGGAGAGGTCGAGGATTTTTTTCTCAATGTCGGCTAGAAGTTTTTCTCTGGTTGAGGTCGCCACGGCGAACATTTTTTCAGTCAGCACTTTGCCGTCTGGACGGAAAAGCGAGGCAGTTCCATAATCTTTAATCCCCAGAATCACGTTCGAGAATTTGACAGCAGTTTTTGGTAAAAGAATTGTGTCTGGAGGAAGAGTAAAGGACTTGTCCACAGAAGCAATTCTAAAACGACCGATATTAACTTCCCTCTTGCTTCCATTTTTAATTTCAAGAAATCCCTCCTGCCCTCCGACAATTTTTGCAATTTCAATTTCCGGATCCACAACCTCAATTGAAATTCGATCCACACCTTCCACTTCTCCCGCACTTCCATTCACAACAACGGCATAAGTGCCAGGATATTCAAAAATTTTGGTAACTTTAATTCCATCTCCAATTGTCCCATCGCCAAAATTCCACTTAAACAAATAAGACGCTCCGGAGATTTTGTCAAACGAAGCCGAAAGCTCGATTGGAGTTCCTGGAAGAATTATTCGATCGCGACCGATATTCATGCGCCACGGTTTTGCAACTTCTTCTTTTTGAGGAACAAGGGCAGACTCTTGAGCAAAGAAGGAAGCGCCACCAGAAGATCCGGAGGACGAGCTACTGCCACTCTCGCTCTTAGCATTCGCGACCACTGGCGCGAGAGATGGAACATGTGCAAATTTAGGTGTCCCAGTGGCTGTCACAAAAGCTCCTTCGTACTTCTGCATAGTCTCCTTAGTGCTATTGTCTCCAGCGGGCCATCCTGCACTCGCATTTATAGAATCGAGAAGAGCGCCAGTCTTATCTTTAAGCACTAAATACTCCACTGAATTTGAAAGTCCTCCG